>DAOWBJ010000185.1 GCA_030634125.1 Victivallales bacterium | reverse complement strand
GGCGTATCGCACTATCGCGCAATACCCTCTGATCGCTGGTTTGACAGTATTTTCAAACCATTCATCCAATACGTAATGCAAAAAAACATTAGCCAGCAAAGGACTGAGAATCGACCCCTGTGGCGTTCCCGTTTCCGAGGTAACCAACAGTTCTTTATCCACATACCCTGCTTTAAGAAATTTCTCAATTAAATGCAGCATTGAACTATCTTTGATTCTGTTCCTCAGAAATTTCATTAACAGTTCGTGTGACACATTATCGAAAAATCCTTTGATGTCTGCTTCCACTACGTGATTTATCTGATTCCGATAAATCTGGTCGTGTAATTCTTTTAGCGCCTGATGACAGTTCCGGCGTGGTCGAAACCCATAAGAGAAATCCATAAAATCCTGTTCATAGATACTTTGCAGTATCGTGGTCACGCTTTTTTCAACTATTTTGTTCTCAATGGTTGAAATACCCAGCGGACGTTGTCCGCCATCGGCCTTGGGGATGTATACCCTGCGTGCTGGTACAGGTTTGAATTTCTTTCTCTTCAGCTTGTTTACCAGGTTATCCAGATTTTCATCCAGATTTGTCTCGTATTCATGCCAACTCACATTGTCTAAACCTACAGCTTTGTTTCTGTCAAGGCTGTAAAAGCATTGCCTCAGAAAGTCAACATTCAGTAAATGAGTCAAGCTCGTAAACTGCATGTCTGGCTCTCTTTTAGCGTGACCCGCTATAAGAGCAAGTTTAATTTCTGTTAATTCCATTTCTGTGTATGGCATAAAATTATCCATCCTCTTTACGTTAAACTGCTAACCCCTTCGAGTGAACCGAATTGTTCTCAACGGGCAATACCCTGTTTACGCCTCTACTACGAGTTAGTCCGACTGCCGGGGAGACATACTGCTTCATCACGGTTTTTCCGCTCTTCAACAGCTTCCTTGAAATTCCCTGGCTCTCCCAAGTTCCAATGCAAACATTTTCGTCGACCCGCTACGGACTCAGACCCCGCCACGCCGATATACACTTACCATTTACGCACATATCAGTATTGACTTCCAGTGTCTCAAGACCTTGGTCCCTTGGGACAATAGTTATTTCGGGGCTCACACCTTCACGCTTACGCATTGCGGCTGACCGACTGCCCTCTCCCCGGCTTCGCATAGTTTGTTACCTTGCCATGCGCGAGGTTCAGTTTTAGGCTGCTGGCTAGGCATTACCTAAGTTGGATTATCCAACTTGTTTGCACCAGCTTCGCTTGGCGCTCTCATTTCTAAATTCCTTAAATATTAAATGTAATAGTTTAGTGTTTAAAAGTTGTTTTCCTTGAAAAAAAATTCTTATTTTTTTCAAGCCGATCATTTTGTTGCATATTCTGTCCTGAAACTAGTTGCAATATTATTTGCAATTTTTAACCAATAAAAATTAATAATAATTTTGGAAAACGGACTAAACGGGACAGGCTCCAGGTATGAAACATTGAGTCCATTTCCACAGTTGTGGCGCTAGGGAATGCGCTTTGCCTGTTACCACGAATATCCGGGCTAAGGTACCCACGGCCACCAATATTCGGGATAAGGTTCCCACGGCAAAACCCATGGATTAACTTTTATCTGAGCTTTCGTGCGAGGCTCGACATGACCGTCACAAAAAAGCATATTCATGTATCCATTATGACGTACACTAACGTTTTGCGCTTGGTATCTTATGGTTGCACGGTATGAGTAATGCACACTAGCAGTAGGATGATAGGCATCTCCTAACAGAGCGACCTTGGAAGGAAATTTTATCTGGCTTTTCTTCGTTACATTTACTATGCCTCCAGAAACCCAATTAAGATGATAGTTAAGTCCATAATGAGTCCCCTCCCATAATGAGCTAATTTCTCCTTTTTGACTGGGACAACTAAATAATCCTTGTGGATTATCCTGATCAAAAGCAGTTTTAACATAGTTGTTAGTTATCAATGCTTCCGGCCAAAATGGGGCAATCGAGAAGATTATCATCTCGTCATAGTCAACAGAATACATCTGCAAAGCCAAGCCAATCTGTTTCTGATTGCTCACACATTTTATCGCTTTTGCCTTTTCCCTTGCCTTGTTCAGTGCCGGCAGCAGCATCGCAGCGAGGATCGCTATGATAGAAATCACGACGAGGAGCTCAATGAGCGTGAAATTCTGCTTTTTTACTGCGTTTTGGATTTTCATTTTCTTGCTCCTGTTTATATTTGCTCTATTGATAAGTTTTTTACGGAACCGATGCTTTCATCCGACAGATAGCGGGCAAGTACATACAATTGCATTTTCACAGTCTGTGCCGAAGCGGTAAAGCTTTTAGTAAATTTTCCCCAATCCTGATCTTTAGATAAGGAAAATCTTTCATATTTGATAGATTTATTTTTAGCGTTAATTAAGCGTATTGCGACTTCGAATCTTGCTTTTGGATTAATTTTTTCTAATTTAATTTCTCCACTGAATTTAAACTTTTTCCCGGCAGGAGATTTGTATGCTAAAGGGAAAACTACACCACGCCAGCTGTTGTTTTTAGCAGTAGTATCTCCGCTTATACTTAGCACATTGTCTTTGACCACGCAAATTTTTCTTTTTATATATGCGTTTACTCGTTTCCCTGAAAATTTTATATCTACCTTTTCTCCTGCAAAAGTTAATATCCCCAATGTCAATAGCGCTAATATTAAACCTGTCTTTTTCATGATTCCTGCTCCGTAATGGTTTAGTGTTAAAAGTTGTTTCCTCTGAAAAAAATCTTCATTTTTTTCAAGCCGACCATTTTGAATCATGTTTTGATCCATAATTTTGTCCTCCGTTAATGTTAAAAATTATCCCGCTGAAAACACATTTCAGCCGTCAGACCTTAAAAAATTGTTAAAACCTCCTGCTTTTACGATTATTTTATTGACTATTATTAAGCAGTCGGTTGCGCTCTGATTTCAAGTTTGCATTGTTGGATTTTGTTTAACTTTGCCGGAAAAACTCCACGGAACAAGAAAGACAGAATCAGAGCTTGACAGAAAGGCAATAGTCTTAGTGCTCTTACCCACTAATTCTGATGAAGACCCAAAATTATTTTCATGTTTAGTTTACAGTAATTGACTGTGATTCTTTTTTCCCTTCAATTTGATCAATTAATAATTGCAGCGCAGCTTCAACTCGCGCTTCTGACGATTGCTCCATGTAAATTGTTGGAACAGGTAATTTATAATAATTAAATGGTCTGGAAGTCGCTATGAGTATATCAATTTTCCGTTCCAGTCCGAAATGACCTATTATCAAATGACTAATCTCTCTGGCTAAACGTAAATCTGCACAAAAAATACTGTCAAACGGTAATTCCTTACGGCAAAAAACTGGTTTTAATGTATTAAATATACCGGAAAAAGCTCTTTCACCTGAATAACAGATATTTTTATCAAATGACAGGCCGTTTTCTTTCAAAGCTGCTTTGTAAGCTTCAAATATTTGTTTAACGCAATAATTATCAAAATCTTCCTCCACAAACGCGATACGCTTTTTGCCAGATTTTGCCATTTTTTCTATAAGATCGAATATTGGTAATTCAATATTACTGCGAACACAACCGAGCGAACGCAGCAGATGCGAGCCGTAATTTCCGACAACTACACATTGTGTCTGCATTGCTTCCATAACACCGACTGTATCCGGATTGATATCTCCAGTCAACAGTATACCATCTATACGTTCATCCCGGAGTACTGGAGGTAAATCATAAATAGTTTTCTCCTGACCCGTAATTTTCACCAACATGAGATGATAATGATGTTTATTGATCTGCGAGGAAATTTCGTCAACTAATCGGGCGTAAGCCGGATCCGCGAATTCTTTCCCAACCATAACAAAAGCAATATTCCTGGTAGCTCCGGTACGGCTTTTTAAAACTAAATCCTGAATATTAAAATTAAGCTTGTATTTTAATTCATTGCAGGCGTCAAGTACTTTCTGTCGAGCGTTGGCGGAAACAACGCCTTTGCCGTTCAATACCCGCGAAACCGTTGCCTTGGAAACTTCAGCTCTGGTCGCAACATCACACATACTTACCATTTGTTATATTCCTTTTCTAAAGGTAATTCTAACCACTTTACTGAAACTTGTTACAATCTTAATATTACTATTATAACAACTTATTTATATTTTGTCAATAGTTTTCATTATTAAACAGCGAAAAAAATCAAAAATAATTTTTTCTCTCCTCAAACATTTTTTGTCCCTTCATGAAAATTATGCGATAGATACCTACTGGTGCGGTGCGCTTTCATTATTTTTGCGATTGTAACGAGGAAGTGGAACTGGTCAACTTCGGAACAAGCGTGTCAGGATGAATCCAATCTGATTTGAATTTTTCCGAGAGCCTATGGATTCGTTGCCCGTTCAGAAAATAATTGATTCCTGAATGACTCAGCTAAACTTTTACATATCGGGATTAGCTTATTTTCCAAAAGAAAACAGGCTTTTAAACTCAAAAAACAAAAAATCAGGTGAAGAAATTTTTCAAAAAACGCTCAGATTTGACACCCCAATCCTGTCCCCGGATGATTATTTTGTTGCTTCTTTGTCATAGTTTTTGCTTCCATTATTACGAAATATTTTTAACTTTTTTCTTATCTGT
>DAOWBJ010000008.1 GCA_030634125.1 Victivallales bacterium | reverse complement strand
AATAAAATAACAAACAAAAAGGAAGGGAAAGACAATGGCATGTAATTGTAAATGTGACTGCAAAAAATATGTTTATTTTTTCGGCGGTAAACAATCGGAAGGTGATGCTACATTCAAGCTGCTGCTCGGCGGCAAAGGCGCCAACCTTGCGGAAATGGCGGAATTGGGCTTGCCGGTACCTCCGGGATTCACCGTAACAACTGAAGCTTGTGCTGAATACGGCAAAATCGGGCGCGACAAATTATTTGGAATAATCGCGTCTCAAATGGAAAAATCGCTGAAAACTTTGGAAGAAGTTACTGGTAAAAGCTTCGGCAAAGGACCTAATCCATTATTATTATCTGTTCGTTCAGGCGCGGCTGTTTCCATGCCTGGTATGATGGACACAGTTTTGAACCTGGGACTTAATGACGAAACTGTTGCCGCTATGGTCAAACTGACCGGCAACGAACGTTTTGTAATGGACTCCTACCGTCGTTTCATCCAAATGTTCGGTAATGTGGTTCTCGGTCTCGAACATCATGAATTCGAACATGCTTTGGACAAAATCAAAGCCGCTAAAGGTGTAGCACTTGATACAGATCTGACTACTGATGACTTGAAAGAAGTTATCGTAAAATACAAAGAAGCTGTCAAAAAAGCAACTGGCAAAGATTTCCCGAGTGATCCAATGAATCAATTATGGAGTTCTATCCAGGCTGTGTTTGATTCATGGGACAACCCGCGCGCTATCCGTTACCGTCAAATCAATGACATTCGCGGCTTGCTCGGTACAGCTGTAAACGTTCAAGCTATGGTTTTCGGTAACTCCGGCAACAACAGTGCGACCGGTGTTGCGTTTACCCGCGACCCTTCAACTGGCGCAAACGAATATTTCTACGGTGAATACCTGATCAATGCTCAAGGTGAAGACGTTGTTGCCGGTATCCGTACTCCTCAGCAAATCACTTTGGCCGGTTCTCGTGACTGGGCTGATTCCGCTGGCGTATCTGAAGAAGTTCGTTCAGCTGATTTCCCGTCTCTCGAAGAAGCTATGCCAAGATGTTTTAAAGAACTTGATGACATTCGCGCTCTCCTGGAAAAACATTATAAAGATATGCAGGACATTGAGTTCACTATTGAAGACGGAACTCTTTATATGCTGCAGACCCGTGGAGGTAAACGTACCGCCGCGGCCGCGGTAAAAATAGCTATGGACTTAGTTGATGAAGGTTTCATCAACGAAGAAGAAGCGGTAATGCGTGTTGAACCTGGTCAGCTCGATCAGCTCCTGCATCCTGTATTCGTGAAAAGCTCGGAAGATAAAGCTGTAAAACTGGCAGTTGGTCTTCCTGCTTCTCCAGGCGCTGCTACTGGTCAAGTCGTATTCTCTGCTGAAGAAGCTGAAGAATGGGTCGCGGCCGGTAAAAAAGTTATCCTGTGCCGTATCGAAACCAGCCCTGAAGATATTGGCGGCATGCATGTAGCCAGCGGTATTTTGACTGCTCGCGGCGGAATGACTTCTCACGCGGCTGTTGTGGCTCGTGGAATGGGTACTTGCTGTGTGGCGGGTTGCGGTGATGTCGCAATGGATTACGCCAACAAAAAATTCACTGTCGCCGGTACTGTAGTAAAAGAAGGCGACTGGATTTCCCTGAACGGTTCTCTTGGTGCTGTTTATCAAGGCAAAATTGATACAATCGATCCTGAACTGACCGGCGCGTTTGGTCATATCATGGAATTGGCTGACAAATACCGTACTATGAATGTCCGTACTAACGCCGACACTCCGCATGATGCTGCTGTAGCAGTTAAATTCGGCGCTGAAGGTATCGGGCTCTGCCGTACAGAACACATGTTCTTCGAAGGTGACAGAATTGTCGCTTTCCGTCGTTTGATCCTCGTAGCTGAAACTGTTAAAAAACTGAAAGAAAGCTACATGGTCAAAACTATCGCAGAATTGCAAGCTGCTATCTGCAGCAGCAAGAAAGAAGAAATAGAAGCCGTCGATCAATATGCTCAGGCTTTGGAAGAACTCCTGCCGTTACAGCGTACTGACTTCATCGGTATATTTAAAGCTATGGCTGGACGTCCCTGTACTGTTCGTCTGCTCGACCCTCCTTTGCATGAATTCCTGCCTCACGATGAAAAAGGTCAACAGGAAATGGCATCGCAAATGGGTACGTCTGTTGACGAAATCCGTGCACTGGTTGAAAGCCTGCACGAATTCAACCCGATGCTCGGTCATCGCGGTTGTCGTCTCGGTATGACTTATCCTGAAGTAACAGAAATGCAAACTCGCGCTATCTGCGAAGCGGCTTGTAAAATTGAAGGTTCCAAACCTGAAATCATGGTTCCGCTGGTGGGTGCTGTTAAAGAATTGACTATCCAGAAAACAATCATAACCGATACTATTGCCGCTGTTGAAAACGAACAAGGCAAAAAACTTAACGTTATGATCGGTACAATGATCGAAATACCGCGCGCGGCAATTACTGCTGACAAAATCGCGGAAGAAGCTGAATTCTTCTCATTCGGAACTAACGACCTGACTCAAATGGGTTGTGGTTTCTCTCGTGACGACGCAGGCAAATTCCTCGGTGATTATGTTAACGCCGGTGTTTACGAATACGATCCGTTCCAGGTCCTCGACCAGGAAGGTATCGGCGAACTGGTTAAGATCGCTGTTGAAAAAGGTCAGAAGACCCGCCCGAATATCAAACTCGGTATTTGCGGAGAACACGGCGGTGAGCCAAGTTCAGTTGAATTCTGCTATAATGTTGGATTAAATTACGTTTCATGCAGCCCTTACCGTGTGCCAATCGCACGTTTAGCGGCAGCTCAAGCTGTAATTAAAGCTAAGAAAAAATAGCGAATACAATTACATTAATTACACTGAGGCGGAAGATAGATTCTTTTCCGCCTCAGTTTTTTTGTATTTAAAAGGAAACATGCTCTATTAAATAACAAAGAGGATATTAAGATGGCTTTAATTCAATGTGATTTTCATTCGGATGTATTGGGCATGGCTTGCTCGATGAATGTGATTCTACCGCAGCAGTCGGCTACTCAAATCGGCATGACCGGCGGAACAACTAAGGCTGAATATCCGGTTTTATATTTACTGCATGGAGCCAGTGATGATCATACAACATGGGGACGACGCACCTCGATTGAGCGTTATGTCGCCGGAATGAATCTGGCGGTCGTAATGCCGAACGTTCACCGCAGCTTTTATACTGACATGAAATATGGCGCTAAGTATTGGGGGTTTATCAGTAAAGAATTGCCACAAATAGTTAAAGCTCTTTTCCCAATCAGCTCACAACGTAAAGATACTTTCGTAGCGGGATTATCTATGGGTGGATACGGTGCTCTGAAATTAGCCTTGCGCTGTCCTGAAAAATTTGCCGCCGCGGCATGTCTTTCCGGAGTAACTGACATTAATTCCTTGTGGAATGAACACGATGAATTCAAAAAAGAACTGCTTCACATTTTCGGCAGTACGGAAGAATTTACCGACAGCAGGAATGATCTTTTTAAATTGAGCAGTGATCTAAAAAAATCAGGCAAAGATATTCCCGCGTTATTTCAAGCATGCGGCACGGAAGATTTTCTGTATAATGACAACATCCGCTTCCGCGATCATCTGCAAAAACTTGATTACGATCTGCATTATCAGGAATCTCAGGGCACTCATTGCTGGGATTTTTGGGACGCTAATATTCAAGATGTACTAAAATGGCTGCCTTTATCATAACTTTTTAATAAAAAAACACTTAATTGACTTGCGATTTTCATTTTCCGTGATATAATCTAAGTTCCGCAACTTTATTTATATAACACAGGATAACTATATCCTGATAAAATGGTAAACCCTATAACAGGAAGGAAAAAACAATATGTCCAAATATGATACATTGTTACAAGAAAAGCTCGGAGACACTTATCCCAAGCTCGCGGCATTAAATAATGAAAAGTTGAATAACTTTCTCGGTGAATACATTGAGTTGTGCAGTCCTGACTCAGTTTACTTCTGCGACGACAGCGATGCTGACGCGGAATACGTTCGCAACCGTTCACTGGAACTCGGCGAAGAAAAGAAACTTGCCCGCGCCAATACAACCATGCACTATGACGGCATTGGTGATCAGGCTCGAGACAAACCTAATACTAAATACATGGTTCCTGCCGACAAATTGGCTGCAATGGGAAAACTCAATTGCATTGACACAGAAAAAGCTATGGCTGAATTAAAACCTATCATGACAAATATCATGCTTGGGAAACAGGCTATCGTTAAACTTTTCTGTGAATGCCCGACTCATGGTCCATTTTCTATCGGTTGTGTACAGCTTACCGACTCCTGCTACGTTGCGCATTCAGAAGATATTCTGTATCGTCGCGGCTATCAGCACTTCATGGATATGGAAGACAAAGATGATTTCTTCCGTTTCTGTCACAGCGCTGGCGAACTGGACGAAAAAGGCTGCTGCGTAAACCTGCAGAACCGCCGCATCTTCCAGGACCTCGATAACAACCTCGTGTTCTCTATGAACGCTCAGTATGCCGGTAACACTGTCGGCCTGAAAAAACACTCTATGCGTTTGGCGATCAACAAATCCGGTAAAGAAGGATGGCTCTGTGAACACATGTTCATTATGAACATTCCAAACGAAGAAAAAGCTCGTTCAACTTATTTTGTCGGTGCTTTCCCGTCAGCATGTGGTAAAACTTCTACCGCAATGGTTCCCGGCGAAAAAATCGTTGGTGACGACATTGCTTACTTCAAAAACATTGACGGCGAATTCCGCGCGGCAAATGTTGAATGTGGTATCTTCGGTATTGTTAAAGACGTAAACGGTGATGACGATCCAGTTATCTTCGCTACTCTTATGGAAGAAAAAGAAATGATCTTCTCTAACGTCCTGACTGGTCCGGACAACAATCCTTACTGGCAGGGCATAGGCATTGACACTCCTGAAACTGGCGTAAACTTCGCTGGCGAATGGACTGAATGCGGCGATACTCCTATTTCTCATGGTAACGCCCGTTACACATTGCGCATGGATTACCTGAACAACCTTGACTCTGCCTGGAATGACAAAGCAGGTGTTAAAGTTGACGGCGTACTATACGGTGGACGTGACAGCGATACTTGCGTACCTTGCGAAGAATCATGCTGTTGGGAAGATGGTATCATCATGAAGGCCTGTACTCTGGAATCTGAAACTACTTCCGCGACTATCGGTCAGGAAGGTGTTCGCGTTCCTCAGCCAATGGCCAACCTGGACTTCATTACTTATCCGATTGGCGATTATGTCAAAAACAATATCGACTTCGGTACACAATTCGGCGACGCGTGTCCGAAAGTATTCAGCACAAACTATTTCCTCCTTACCAAAGAAGGCAAATTCTGCACAAGCAAACTGGCTAAGAAAGTTTGGCTGCATTGGTTCGAAGGTCGCGTTTACGGCGAATACGAAGCATATGAAACTCCAACTGGATTCATTCCTAAATACGAAGACCTGAAAGTTCTCTTCAAAACTCTTCTTGATGAAGACTACAGCTTGGAAGAATATACTTATCAGTTCAGCATCCGCTGCGACGCGTGGATTGCAAAACTCGAACGCGCCAAAGCATTCTTCGCGGACATGGCTCCTACTCTTTCTCAAGATGTTTACGTATACTGGGACAAGAAAATTGAAGAATTCAAAGCCTCAAAAGCTAAATACGGCAACGACATCGAACCGGGCGACTGGAAAGGTATCTAAGCTGTATAGATAAATTCTCATAATAATTCAAGAGCTCGAAGTTTCAATACTTCGAGCTCTTTTTTTTATGGAGAAATCAGGGCAAAAAAAAAGCAGGCGATTAAGCCCGCTTTTAAAATATATATAGAAATCAAATATTTATTACAGCTCTTCGCCAACCTGCCAGCGAATGAAGCGTTTGATTTCGGATTTCGGAGATACTTCAGCAAAACAACTTTTGTCGTCTTTCAACCAAGGTTGTTTTATTACACATACTTCCTTGTACCATTTATTGATTTTGCCCTCAAGAATTTTCTCGATGATGTTGTCCGGTTTGCCAGCCAGCTGAGCCGCGGCAATTTCTTTTTCTTTCGCGATAATTTCGGACGGAATGTCTTCAGCAGCAATATACTGAGGATTGAATGCGGCGATGTGCATGCAGAGATCAGCCAGAATATCATCAGCGATTTCACCGCCGACTTCCACCATCACACCAATACGTCCGCCCATGTGCAGATATGTACCAACTTTACCAGTTGTTGTCCATTTAGCGGCACGACGCAACTGCATGTTTTCACCTATATTGGAAATCATACCTATTACGTTGTCTTTTTCAAGCTCTTGAGCTTTTTCTGAAACATCGCCATCGACATCGTATTCAACAACACGTTTGACAATATCATTCGCGAAAGCATTGAATTTTTCATTTTTGCTAACGAAATCTGTTTCGCAGAGTACTTCAATCACGGCAGCTTCGCCATCTTTTACAGAGACGAAAACTTTACCTTCTTTAGTACTGCGTCCAGCTTTTTTCTCAGCTTTAGCAATACCGGATTTACGAAGTTCATCAAAAGCCGCTTCAAAGTTACCATCAACGTTGATTAAAGCTTTTTTGCAGTCTAACATACCCGCGCCAGTTTTGTCGCGCAGCTTCTTTACCATTGCAGCAGTAATTGCCATAATATATTCTCCTTGAAATTGTTTAGATAAAAGTTCAAATTCAACACCCCGCTATTGACAGCGGGGTAATAATTGAACAGCAGGATTTTTTACTTAGCTTCAGCTTTCTTAGGAGCAGCTTTTTTAGGAGCCTCTTTCTTAGCTTTAGGAGCTTCTTTCTTAGCTTCAGCTTTAGGAGCTTCTTTCTTAGCTTCAGCTTTAGGAGCTTCTTTCTTGGCTTCAGCTTTAGGAGCTTCTTTTTTAGCTTCAACCTTAGGAGCCTCTTTCTTAGCTTTAGGAGCCTCTTTTTTTACTTTTTTAGCTTTTTCCGCTTTCTGAGCGGCTTCTCTTTCAGCTTTTTCAACTTCTCTTTCAGCTTTTTCCGCTTCTTTAGCCGCTCTTTCTTCGGCTACTTGTTTCTGATGAATTTCTTTGGCTACCATGATAGCACTGACAAGAACATCTGTAATTACTTTAATTGATTTAACAGCATCATCATTAGCGGCGATAGGATAAGCAACTAATTCAGGGTTGGAGTTTGTATCACAAATACCAACTACAGGAATTTTTAATTTAACAGCTTCACGGACAGCAATATCATCTTTGTTAACGTCAACAACGATCATTACCGCGGGAAGTTTTTTCATTTTCGCGACACCGTCAAGGTTTCTATGAAGTTTAGTAACTTTGCGGGTGTGCGAAGCAAGTTCTTTCTTTTTCAGACCCTTAGCTTCATCTGATTCGAGCAGTTTATCAATATCATACATTTTTGCAATGCTTTGATTGATTGTTACTCTATTAGTTAAAGTTCCGCCAAGCCAGCGTTCTGACACATAGAACATTCCGGTTTGCCCGGCTATCTCGCCAATAATCTGTTGAGCTTGACGTTTAGTTCCAACAAAAAGCACGTCGCCGCCGCCAATTACTATTTTCTGTAAAAAATTACAAGCATCAGAAATTTGATGCATAGTTTTGGTCAAATCAATAATCGAGATACCATTTCTCACGCCATAAACATATTTCTTCATGCGTGGATTCCAGCGTTTAGTTTGATGTCCGAAATGACATCCTGCTTCCAAAAGATCTTTGATTGTAATCTTAGCCATAGTGACTACTCCGTGTTTTTGCGAACCCTTTTCTTATGCTTAAGCAAGGCTTCTTTATTGTTTAGTTTTAAAGCGATTCCTTTTTATATATACAAAAAGGAGCAGTACATTATCACCCGGGCACACTTTCTGCAAGGAAATAAACAATTATTTTCGCATTTTTTCAGAGCTTCAGATGGGGAGCTTGCCAACGCAGAATCAAATATTCCTCAAACAAGAACTCATTTATCCGGGATTGTAATCTTGAACGTAGTACCTTTTGATGAAGATTCTATACTGATATTACCATTATGAGCATCAATAATTTGTTTGGCTATTGCCAGTCCCAGGCCGGTGCCGCCGCTTTTTCCGAAAGTGGCGAATGGTGTAAAAACATCATCCACAATTTCCTTCGGAATTCCGGGACCATTATCGGAAAATATTATATTAACATTGCCATTATCCCGGCTCAAAGAAAGGGTGATTTCCGGTTCCGGAATATTCTCATATGCATAAGATTCAATGGCATTGTTAATTAAATTTAAAAGCATTCTATATAATTTACCGTAATCGGCATTAAAGATAATTTTTGCGCGGCATTGGATATTCAACTTTATACCCTTTTCTTCACAAACAGACCTGATTTTTTCCAGCACATCATTAACCAGATCAGTACTGCTAATGGATGATTTTTCAATATTTTTATTACTGCTGTAATCAAGGATGTCTTGTGCCAGGGACATGCCGTTTTTAGTCGCATGTCTAATCATGTTCAAGCTGTCAAGAACAGATTCCCTGTCATCGACTTTTTCAACTGTCATGTCGATGATCGTTTCAATTAAACCGATAGAGTTTCTCAGATCATGAACAATCATACTAGTGGCTTCTCCAACGGCAGAGAGTTTTTCCTGCCTCAGAAGTTTTTCCTGTAATCCAACATTCTGAATGGACAGGACAGCTTGTTCAAGGAAGAGGCGTACCAAATATGTTCTTTCTTGATTAAGCGGTCTGCCGTCTTTTTCAAAGATTGCGAGGATACCATATTTACTGAGTTTAAAACAAACATATTTTTCATTCTGGAAAACTTCTCCATCCGGGAGTTCAGAGATATTCCGGAGGTAGGAGTCAGCAATTACATCATTGCATAAATTTCCGATAGCAAGAAGCTTCTGATACTTTTTATTTTTCTTTAACGCAATCATAGCCGAGTGTGTTCCCATTAAGTATGATACCTGATGAAGAATGTTTTGCAGGAGCGGTTCCATTTGCCATTGCTGAGCGCGAAGCTTTGATATCGTTTTTATTAAGTCCTCAAGACTTTTGGTTTTATTCCATTCGTAAACCGCTTTTGTCGCAATTTGTTCAATCTCCTCAACGGAAAAAGGTTTACAATGGTAACTTACATTGGTTCCCACCGCTGTAACGATTTCTTTGATGCTGTGATCGGAATATGCCGTGACAAAAATGACTTCACACCTTTTGTCTATTTCCCGGAGATGAGCTACCGTTTCCAACCCATCCCATCCCGGCATGCGCATATCGACGAAAACTGCGGCATACGGACGATTTTCCTCAACGGCGGTCTTAACCATTTCGTATCCCTGTTTTCCGCCGGAAGCTTCGCTGAATTCAAAATCAAAGGTTGCGGACGAGCGTTCCAATGTCCCATTCGCGGAGTGCCCGGTGTTGTCGAAAAGAACAGTGCCGGCTTTATCAAGTTTAGAATAAATCTCACGTTTTGAATCATGAGACTGTAGGATTCTGCGGAAACTGTCTCTTACACTTTCTTCATCGTCGATAACCAGAATACGAGTATTGAAATTTTGATTCATCATAGTCCTCTCCTTTATTTTGAAATCGGGAATGTAATAACAGTTAAGGCTCCGGTATTTATCCCATTGCTTTCGACCGTCATTGTTCCGCCGTGGGATTCAATAATGGCACGGCACGCATGCAGGCCGATACCGGATCCATAAGGCTTCAATGTAAACCCTCTTTCAAAAAGTTTTTTGCCGGTTTCCGGTGTAAAACCGATGGCATTATCTGAAAATACAACTTTTATTTCTTTTTTACTTTCATCCGGACTTATAGTTATTTCCAGCTTTCGACCATCCATAGATTTCATTTCGTCAAAAGCCTCACAAGTATTTTTTATGATATTCAAAAATACCCTTATAAGGCGGGTTTGATCACCAGAAATCCAAAGTTTTTTATCACCGGCATCCAGACTTACTTTAATATTTCTTTTGTGTAGACTTCCGGACATCATGACAAGAGTATCGCTGATAATAGTTGCCGGGTTAATTTCTGATACCAGCGGCGAGGCATTTTCCTTTAAGTAATACCTTTGAAGATCAAGCACAGAACAAACATGTCCCACGGCGGCTGATATTTTCTCAGAAAATTCGAGATGTCTGGCATTACGTTCCTCAAAAGAAACAATTAAAGCTTTCATGAAATCACTTAGAGCTTGTTGCTTTTCTTTTCCGAAAACTTTGATCAATTCATTTTCACTGTCTGCAAACAAGTCGCGCAATTGATAGAGAGATTGAATTTCCTGCCACACTTTTTCCATTTGCATTTGCGGCTTTAAAACGTATGAGCTGATTCCGGTCATGGCGTTGCCGACATCATGAAGCATATTGTTTGCCATTTCAATTCGACCTTGCTGTTGAGCGTTTTCTTCAGCAGTCTTTTGTGCTTTGGCAATTTCTTGCTCCACATACTTGCGTTCGCTAATATCACGAACTGTCGCCTGCACGATATTGTCTTGATGTTCCATGCGGCTCAACAACACCTCCGCGGGAAATGTAGTGCCGTCCTGACGTATGTGAAGCCATTCAAAAAAATTTATTCCTTCCCGGCAAGCCTTTTTTATGTGCTCCTCGGCCATAGTGAACGAATCCCGTCCGCCAGGCTGTTTTGCTGGGGAGAGATCACCACCCGGGTGCTTTTTAATAAACTGTTTTTTAGAAGAAAAACCAAAGAGTTTAAGAGTTGCTTTATTACAGTTAATAAATCCTTTTGAGTCAAGTATCATAATCGCGTCTCCCGAAGACTCAAAGAGAGTACGGTATTCTTCCTCCAGCTTCTTATGTTTTTTGATTTCTTCCCTGAGCTTTTCTTCCGCCTGCCTGCTTTCGGTGATGTCTCGATAGTTTTTTATAATGCCCGCAACTTCCCCGTTGGGATCAGTATATGGAATCACATCAATATGATATGGCACTTTTGTGCCATCACTACTTTCAAGTTCTCGCTCTATCGCAAACCTTTTACCAGTTCTAAGAACCCGCTTCAATGAGCATTGTTCTGTAAAACATTCTTTTTCCGGCACAACATCATAACATTTTTTCCCGATTATATTTTCAGGATGTCCATGCAGCAAATTAAAAGACCTGCTTGTATAAATCATGTTATAATTGTTGTCTATAACCCTGATAGCGTCACTTGACGCATCAAGTATCTGTTCAATGTCGTTCTCTAATTTTTCATGTTTTTGGGATTCTTTCAAAAATAAGGATTCAGAGACTGCCAGCAATTCCTCTAAAGCGTGAATAGTAAACTCAAACTGGATGATTTTTTTTTGTGAAGCATTCATATTAAAACCATTATTTTAATTATCGCGAAAAACATTATCCTCAAATGGCATAATCAACATTTTTACATTAAGTGCCAGAGCATTGAATAAATTTGCGGTATCATGCTCTATTTTTGTTTTTGAAAAAATAATTACAACAAATACATTTCCAGACGGCAAAATGCTTCCGAACCCCAATACCGATTTGATGCCGTACGGCTTGACAAAATCATCCTGAGCCGGAATACAGGGACTGTTACGGGCATCAGGAACACAAAATACATTAAATGTTTTTTGGGATAAATCTGTCATCAGTCCGGAATCTGGATTTATAACAGTTTTTACGTCAAGTCCCATCTGTTTAAGCAAGTTGCACATCATTGGAATACGGTTGATTACTTCCTTGCCGGGCAGCGGGATTGCCAGATGTCCAGCTGATTTTCTTCTGTCATTCCAGGCTTCTTCAATTCCGGCAGTTGCCAAAAGGGTCAGACATTTATATGATTTTGAGCCTGTTTTTTTCTGTAACAGCGTATTGGCAAAATCCTGCAGAGACCTTGGTAATTCATCTACGTTGTGAGTTTTAAATAAACGAACCAAAGCGCAGGATTTTTCACCAGTTTGCTTGTCGATAAAGTTCTCAAAAAAGTAGCTGACGGCTTCACCGGCAGCTTCCTCCATGCTTCCGGCATGTTTTCCTAATGCCCTTATGTCGATGCCGCACTTAACCATATCACTCATTTTCAAGTCATCGAAATCATAAAAGATACACCAATTTTCAAAGTCATACATAATACACCATCCTTGAGTTCTAGTATACTATATCGTAAGGACAATTGCAAAAAAAAATGGTTCCACACAGCATTTCTTCGTCTTAAATATATTTTTTTCTAAACATAAATAAACTGGTACTTATCTGAGATTCTGGATATTTTTTAAGCAATTCGCATTTAATTGCCTCAATTTATATCTTTTTTTACTTGAATAATTAGTTGCTCAACTCTATAGTAGATTTTGTGTATTTTAGAAAATAATATTTTAAAGCATATAATAAAATAAGAGATCAGGAGTCAGCCGGACATGAAAAAACTTTTAGAAACTGTTTCCACTGTAATTAATTCACACGAAAGTGAAATAGAGGAAAATATAAAATCCTGCGGAAGCAGTTTGTCCTTTTATAAAAACTCTATTAATAAAAAAGATAATGCTATTATAGCTATGTTCCGCGATCATAAAACCCGCTTTTTAATGGTCTTTTCAAATCGTGAAGATGGTGTTATCGCGGAATTTTCCGGCGAACAAATCGGCGACTGCGACACAATCACCCGTAAATGCCCGCTCGATGAACACAATGCCAAAGTTTTACGCAAACTTTTCACCTGGACGGCTCCTGTATCACTGCGCGACCGCAAAACCACTATCGGCTGCGGCGACCGTCTAGGACTCGCTACTGCCGGTCATATCGCCGCGGCAAAACAGTTTGAAGTTACTCCCGTGCTTGCTCAACAATCAATTCGTGAGCTTGAATTGACTGGAAGAACTTACCGGCAGGTAGTTGACGACGCTACCTTCATGGTATTCCAGACTGGTTACAAGGAAGGATACGGCGCCGACGGCGACCATCTTAAAACAATTGAAGATATTGATGTAGCGCTGGCTGCTGACATGTTAATGATTACACTTGACCTTTCTGAAGTCATGAACGCCGATGCCGGCGACTGGTCGCAGGATAAAGTCGATAACGCTTACGCTGAACTGCCGGACTGTGTTAAAAAACGCATTGAAGCAACTTATGCCGATAAGGATTTCACATTCGGGAACAGTTCAATAGATTTTGACGCTCCAACCGCCCGCCGCTGTGCGGTAATGTACCTGGAAGCGCTTGATTTCGCTGACGAAGTACACCGGCATCTGGTCAGTAAACGCGGCGACAAATTTGATTTGGAAATTTCTATTGACGAAACCACATCCCCTACCCTGCCGTCGCATCACTTGTTCATCGCCAAAGAATTAATCCACCGCGAAGTAGAATTCACTTCACTCGCGCCGCGCTTTATCGGGGAATTCCAGAAAGCCGTTGATTATATCGGCAACCCCGAAGAATTTGACCGCCAATTTAAAGTCCACGCTAATATTGCCAGAGGCAACGGCGATTACAAAGTATCTATTCATTCCGGCAGCGACAAATTTATGGTTTATCCGACTATCGGGAAAATGACTAATATGCGTCTGCATTTAAAAACCGCCGGAACAAGCTGGGTTGAAGCGGTTACCGTTATCGCTGAAAATGATCCTGTTTTATACAAAGTTATGCACAAATGCGCTTTGGATAATTTTGATAAAATGCTCGCGCTCTATCATATCACGGCCGACATCAGCAAAATACCTGATGTCGACAAAATGTATGACGAAGATTTACCGGGGCTCATGGAAATGTCCGAAGCACGCCAGCTTCTGCACATTACTTACGGACCGATTCTCAATGACAAAACTATCCGTCCTTTATTCTTCGAGGCAATGCATAAATTTGAAGAAGAATATATGGAAAGACTGAAAGCACACTTTGAAAAACACCTCAGTCTACTTGGTGTGCCCCGGAAAAAAGATAAATAATATAAATTTATCGCGACGAATTTTAAATAATATTTGAGATTCGTCGTTTTTGATGTAAGTTTCTATTCACTAAAATATAAATATATAATTAATAATAATAAAAAAGGTGTAAATTATGTTTAATTTCGTTACAACAGCAGTCGCGGAAACTCCAAGCGCGGCCCAGGGCGCGGGCGGACTTATAAGCTTCGTCCCTATGATCCTTATCTTTGTGGTTATGTTTTATTTTATGTTCCGCTCTCAGAAAAAACAAGCTCAGAAAAGACAGCTGATGATTGACAAAATAGTCAAAGGCGCTGATGTAATCATTGCCGGCGGTATTCACGGAACAGTCATTACCGTAAAAGATAAAACTTTCATCGTCCAAATCGCTGATAAAGTTAATGTCGAAATCACTAAAGCCGGAGTTAACGGCATAATCAGTGACGACACCCGGGAAGCGAAATAACCCAAAACACTGGAAAAAAAGGCGCGTCATGAATAAACGTCCACTCATCTTAAGAACTGTTATATTCTTAACTATAATCTTTGTCTTTTTCTTTGAAATCAGTCCGCTTGCCCCGCTGGATTTCTACACGACTTTCAAGTCAATGTTGAAAAATCCTGATAGTCCGGCCGCGACAAAACTTATTACGGAAGCAAAGGCGGCACAAGCTAAGAATCCTAATATTTATCCTTCAATCGCTCTGCTTGACGCCGCTAATCAATCAGGCGTGGAACTAAAATCGCTGGTTGACGCTAAAGGCAGCAAACTGGAAGTCAACCGCGATGTTATAAGTCTCGTTCGCCAAAAAGCCAGCAGCTCTATTCGTCTCGGCCTGGACTTGAACGGCGGAGTTGAGTTTTTGCTCGAACTCGTGCCGGATGAAGACTTTCTCAAAAAAGTCAAAGAGGAGTCCAAAGGCGAAAAAGACAGTGTGGAACAAGCTAAAAAACGCTTAGAAGACCGTTTTCAATATTACCGTGACCTCGCTATCGAAACTTTGCGTTCCAGAATGGAGGCGCAAAAAATCTTTGAAGCGGAAATTTCTCCCGCGGGCGGACATTATGTTTCTCTTAAAGTTCCGGTTGTATCCAAAGATGAAAAGTTAAAACTCCTTGAACTTATCAAAATGAGCGCAAAATTACGTTTCTGCCTTGTTCTCAAAGATAGCGCGGCGAAAGTCAATGAGTATTTGGCGAACCCTAAAACATTTGTTACCCCCAACGGCTATAAACTCATGAAAACTGAGGAGTTCCGCAAAGGTAAAAAATCTAAAGTCAGCATGTATTTTGTCAAAAGACGCTGGTCCATGAGCGGCAAAAACATTAGCGAAGCTTTTCCATCTCTGGATCAATTCGGACAGCGCCAGATTATTTTGAGATTCAACAATGCCGGCGGTAAAGATTTCGCCGAATTAACTAAGAAAAATGTCGGACGTCAATTAGCAATCGTCCTGGATAACAAACTGTATTCAGCTCCGGTCATTAACAGTGCCATCACCGGCGGATCAGCCGAAATAAGCGGTCAGTTCTCCCAGGAGGAATGCAAAGCTATTTCAGACGCGCTGGTCAGCGGTAGTTTGCCTTTCGAAATCAAAGTTGAAGGTATTTTTAATACTGACCCTACTCTTGGTAAAGCTAATGTTGTAAACGGTATTTGGGCTGGTATTATAGCTCTTATCGTTGTTGTTCTGTTTATCTCTATTTATTACTTGCGTGCCGGTCTAGTTGCAATATTT
>DAOWBJ010000256.1 GCA_030634125.1 Victivallales bacterium | reverse complement strand
GAACTTACGATGCTGGACAAGCTGGGCTATCGCGGCTAAAGTCTTTAAATGGCGATGTCGTTGATCACGACTGCCGGCAAGGACAAAAATGGCTTTTACTTCATCGTAGGTATTCCCGAAATCCACACCTTTTTCGGATTTTAATAAAAACAGCTTAAAGCAGTTTTTCCGGTCAACAATGATATGCGGGATCGCCACCATCGACGAAATGGCTGTACTGCTTTCTTCTTCTCGTTCCTGTAAAAACTCAAACATTTTTTCAGATTTCAGCTCAAGTTCATCAGCCAGCTTATCCGCGATTTCATGGAAAAGCTCATCAACAGTCATTGCTTCGGTAAATATCATTACCGGCGCTTCCTCTACCAACACGTCAAAATCATCTTTGACCAACCCGTCGCGCTGCCGTAAAATATCACTTAATTCACCCTCAAGTCCATGCGTATCAAGGCGTTTGTTGGTAATGCGCCCGATTAAATGCATCAAGGCGGACTCACGACCTACTTTTCGACCGAAAAACAGGTACATCAGCAAAGCAATAGCGATTATCAACAGAGATACTTCTACAGACTCAAATCCCATTTCAATAATCAGAAATACAAAAATAATTACATTGAGAAAAGGCAGCCATGGGTAAAGGGGCATTTTGAAAGAGGGTCTGTAGTTCTGGATTTGACTTTCGCGAAGAATGATTACCGCTAAATTGGTCAGTACATAAGAAAGCAGTATTACGGTTGACGCAATTTTTACCAAAGTGAGCAGTTTCAATTGAAGAGCTAGAATTATAAAACAACCGGTAAAGCAGATTGAGACAATCGGCGTCTTTGATTTGCCGTTAACACGACTAAGTATTTTAGGCATCAACTGATCCCGGCTGAGCGCCAGAGGATAACGCGACGCCGCCAGAATACCCGCGTTCGCTGTAGTAACAAATGCCAATATAGCTCCCGTAGTAATCAAATAATAACCCAAATTACCGTAATGTATTTTCGCCGCGTCGGCCAGGGGGGTCAGCGAACCACTCAATTGCTCTGCCGGCAAAACCCCGACCACCACAATCAAAACCAAAACATATAAAATTGTAACGACCACAATTGACGTTAACATTCCCATAGGAATATTCCTGCGCGGTTGTTTAACTTCCTCAGATATGCTGGAAACTTTCAGCAGGCCCCCGAAGGAAATAAAAACCATTCCAGCTACAGCGAAAATTGCCATCCTGTTACCGCTTTCATTAAAAAATGGTTCAAAATTCGATACAGAAATATGAGATACTCCACTAAAAATAAATAAGCCTAAAAGCAGCAGAAGCCCTATCACCATAATAACTTCAAGAATCGCTGCCGCCTTAGCTCCGATGATATTTATGATAACAAAAAATATAGTAGCCAGTATCCCGCACAAAGTAGCATTAACACCTAGTGTTATGTGAGCAACTTCCGCCAGACCAAAAAGCGCGAAAGCGGTTTTCAGGGAAAGAGCAAACCAGCTCAAACAACCAGAAATAGTTCCAGCTAAAGGTCCCAGACTGCGCTCAATATAATAATAATCGCCGCCGGAACGAGGCATCGCGGTAGAAAGTTCAATAATTGCCAGAGCACCCATCAAGGCAAGAATACCCGCTATCATATATGCCAGAAAAACCGCGGGACCAATAGCTTCAAAAGCAATCCCCGGCAAAACAAATATACCAGAACTAATCATAGCTCCCGAAGCTATGCAGAACACGTCAAGCCCGCTTAAACTTTTTTTCAAACCTTGTTTCAACATCTAAAATATAATCCTCTTGCTGATTGCAGTTACTTATATAGTAAAGTATAGCTCAAAATGCAAGAATATTCAAATCGAATTTGAACTAAATCCATTTTACCTCTATATTGATATTGGAGTCAATAAAATATAATCAACAGGAGTATTTATTCATGAATGTTTTAATCATATTAGGATTATTGCTTCTCGGCTGTCCAACTATTCTGATGATCGTCTTGATAGTAATGCAAAAGAAATCTCAAAAACTGGTTGCCGGTCAAGAAAAAAATATGAACCGTTTATGGTGGCAGTTAAACGATATAACAAAACAGCTCGAAAAACTTATTCCGCAAATTCCAAACGACAAAAAAGCTGTTAAAAATATTCCCACTCCTGTAAAAACACCTCCAGCTAAAGTTGAAACTCCTGTCAAAGAATCACCGAAACCTGTTTCCGCCCCTATCCAAAAGCCGCCGTCAAATCCTGTTATAAAAGTTCAAGAAACTCCGAACAATATTGAGATAAAAAATAATTTTGAAGCAAAAGTTACCACTATTTTTGAAAAAGCGGTGCAATGGTTTATCGTCGGTGATGATTTTCGCGGCAAAGACGTCTCCAAAGAGTACGCCGTAGCGACAACCTGGCTCATTCGCGGTGCTATACTTATTATTCTGGTTGGACTCGCCTTCTTTCTGAAATACTCTATTGAAAAAGACTTGATTCCACCATATTTACGCGTTGCTATTACCGGAACAGTCGGTATCGGCATGTTGATTTCCAGTTTGCTTATGGCAAACAAAAAATACCATAAAATTGCCATGGGCTTGCTCGGAGGCGGTATCGCGGTGCTTTATTTCAGTATTTTCGCCGCTTACGGGATATACCATTTAATCACGGTAGGACCCGCTTACGGTTTTATGATTTTAATCACTCTGACCGCTGGAGTGCTCGCGGTTAGAATGAATTCATTGCTTGCGGCTATTTTCGGCATCATCGGCGGTTACGCCACTCCGGTCCTGCTGCATACAAATGTACCTAACCTGCCGGGATTCTTCTCCTATATTTTACTTTTGGGACTTGGAGCTTTATTTATCGCGCGCTACAGAAACTGGCGTTCTCTGAATTTCATGAGCTTTGTATTTACCTATGTGCTTTTTCTTCTCGCCGTGGAAAAAGCTTATTCAACAGAAAATGATTTCGCCATTACCATTGCTTTTCTTAGTGCTTATTTCGTGCTGTTTTCGGGTTTGTCTATTTTCTACAATCTCATTCACAAGCGAAAAATTATAATCATTGAATTGCTTACCATGCTGGTGAATATCTCTATTTATATTGGTCTGGGGTTAATGCTGATTGAGAATAAATTTGGAGACCTTGACTACGGAGCAATACTTACTACCGGTGTCGCAGTTTTCTATATCGCGCAAATACTCTGCTTTATTAAATTAAAAGTTAAAGACCGCAATCTCTTACTGGTTTTGTTTACTTTTGCCGCTTTTGCAATCACTATAACTTTCCCGATTCTACTGTCCGGAAAATATTTAGTCTGCGCCTGGGCCGCGCAAGCATTCCTGTTCCTCTGGCTGAGCTGCAAAATTCAAAGCTCTTTCCTGCGCAAGCTTTCGTACATTCTTTACGCAATGTGTTTCTGGCATCTGGCTGCGCTGGACATGGGCGACTATTTCGTTAGAAGTTCGCCGTACTACCTTGACGGCTTAATCAACCGTTTTTTGAGTATGGGCATG
>DAOWBJ010000056.1 GCA_030634125.1 Victivallales bacterium | reverse complement strand
TAAACCTTGTGAAATTCATTCGCAAAAGATTGGATTTATCAAGAAAAAATTGTTTTAAGCAAGCAGCCTGACGAAAAACCGATTTTTACTGCGCTATTTTTCAGCAAACAGCAGCTTGAAGAACGAAATTACAACAACTTACGATTAGGGCATTTGTCCGTGTCAGTCCGTGTTTGTCTGTGTTTATCCGTGTTCTTTCCTCTTAGTCTATCTGCTTTTCCAGATAATCACGCAATTCTGTGATCGCCATGCGTTCCTGTTCCATTGAATCACGATGGCGTACTGTTACGGCATTGTCATCGATAGAGTCAAAGTCAAAAGTAACACAGTAAGGCGTACCGATTTCATCCTGACGACGGTAACGTTTGCCGATACTGCCGGTAACATCGAACTCGCAGCGGAAATAACGGTTGAGCTTATTGTATAACTCTTTGGCATTTTCGGAAAGCTTTTTAGACAATGGCAAAATCGCAACCTGAATTGGCGCGACTGCGGCAGGAAAGCGCAGAACTGTACGCACATCCGCTTCTTTACCGTCTTTGGCTTCACCGATGACTTCTTCGTCGTAAGCTTTGCAAAGCAGCGCGAGGAATGTTCTATCCAGACCTACAGAAGTCTCGATAACTGTCGGCATGACTTTGCGACGGTTGTCGTGATCCATATACTGCTGTTCTTTTCCTGAGGACTCTTCATGCTGCGACATATCCCAAACACCTCGATGATGAACCCCTTCGAGTTCACCCCAGCCGAAGGGAAATTTAACCTCAATATCAACTGCCGCCTTGGCATAATGCGCAAGTTTTTCGTGTTCATGAATACGCATAAAATCATCATCAAAACCGAGTTTTTCACGATAATATTTAATACGCTGTTCTTTCCAGTAATTGAACCAGTCCATGCTTTCCGTGTCCTCGCAGAAAAATTCCATTTCCATCTGAGTAAATTAGCGTGAACGGAAAGTAAAGTTCCGGGGATTGATCTCGTTACGGAAAGCTTTACCGATCTGGGCGATACCAAATGGTAGTTTCTGGCGGGTCGCGACACGGACGTTGTGGAAATCTACAAAAATCGGCTGACAAGTTTCAGCGCGCAGGTAAGCAGTATTTTCTTCATCAGCAACCGGACCAACAAAAGTTTTCATCATCAGGTTAAACTCGCGAGGCTCAGTCAAATTACCTCCGCCGCAATCAGAGCACACTTTAGTATCTTCCATCATATCTACGCGGTGTCTGGATTTACAATCACGGCAATCACACATTTCATCGCTGAACTGATCAAGGTGTCCGGAAGCCTTCCAGACTTGAGGATGGCAAATAATTGTTGAGTCAAGACCTTCGACATTATCACGAGTTTCGACCATTTCACGCCACCAAAGCTGTTCGATCGCGCGTTTCATTCTCACTCCGTATGGACCGTAATCCCAGAAGCCGTTGAATCCGCCATATATTTCCGAACTTTGAAAAACAAAACCGCGGCGCTTTGCCAGTGATACAATTTTTTCCATTGATACAGTATTTTCCGTTTTAGCCATTATATGCTCCAGAATATTATTTATAAGTATATTAAATTAAACATATACATTAGCTTATATCCGGAAATTTGCCAATTTTTCAAACTAAATATATCTATTTTTCATTACTTGCCTGAATGTCTTGACAAAAGTGGATTTGTCATGTATATTTAATCGTGTTGGCAAAAAGAAAAAAACTGTAAAAAAGGTTATATAATTAATGGAAAAGAAAGTAAAATTTGGAATTATTGGAACCGGCGCGATAGCGGCAATGCACGCGAAAGCACTGGAAGCGAGCACTAATGCTGAGCTTGTAGCGGTATTTGACAAGCTAACTGAGCGCGCGGCGAAATTCGCGGAAGAATATAATGTCAGAGCAATTAATGACTTTAACGTCTTCCTGGCGGATACTGAAATTGAAGCTGTAACAGTTGCCACGCCGACCGGAATACACGGGATGGTCGCCCTGCCCGCCGCCAAATCCGGCAAACACATCCTTTGCGAGAAGCCCTTGGATGTAACTTTGAAAAAAACTGACGCGATTATTGATGCCTGCGAAGATAACAATGTTGTTTTGGGCGCGGTATTTCAATCGCGCTTCAGCACAGCCGTCCAGGAAACTAAAAAAGCTGTTGATGCCGGACGTTTCGGTAAAATGGTTCTAGCTAATACTCAAATCCATTGGTTCAGGAGTCAGGAATATTACGACAGCGCCACCTGGCGCGGGACCTGGGCTCTGGACGGCGGTGGAGCTTTGATGAATCAATCTATTCACAATATTGACCTGCTCCTTTATTTAAACGGCGATCCGGCGGAAGTTTTTGCCTACACTGATACCCTGACACATACCGGCATTGAAGTGGAAGATAACGCTGTCGCGGTGGTTAAATTCAAAAACGGTTCACTGGGAACAATTGAAGCGAGCACCTCATGCGCACCTGGTTTTCCCCGACGCCTTGAGTTATCCGGCTCCAAAGGAACAGTCATGCTGGAAGATGACTGTATAAAGAACTGGACATTCGTTGAAGAACTCCCTGAAGATGAAGCTATCCGCGAAGCAGGCTTGACTGGCGAAAACATGAAAAGCGGTTCCGGCGACCCGATGGCAATTGATTACGAAGGGCACAAGCGGCAGATTCAGGATTTAGCCCAGGCAATTATTTCAGGGAAAAAAACCAAATTGTCAGGACGTGAAGGGCGCAGAGCTGTTCAGTTGATATGCGGTATTTACGAATCTGCCAAAACCGGCAAACCGGTAAAATTTGATTAATCTTCAATGAGCAAGTAATCAAGTTAAACAACTGCAAAACAAAGATCGCGGTTGTTTTTCTTTTAAATTCCATTATATTCTTTTTAATCAATTATAAAATAACTGAGGTTTTTTAATGAGTACTAAATTTGTAGTCGCGGGTTTCAGGCATGGTCATATTTTTGGTCTGATTAACCGCATAAAAGAAACGGCCGATTGTGAACTGGTCGCATGTTGTGAAGCTCACGCGGAAACTCGTGCTAATCTTGATCTTGATGTCCAATATGATGATTTCGACAAAATGTTGAGCGAAGTTGAATGCGATGTTGTCGCGATTGGCGACTATTACGGCATACGCGGTTCTCTGGCTTTGAAGGCTCTTGAAGCCGGCAAACATGTTATCGCTGACAAACCTATATGCACCAGTCTTGATGAACTTGCCGCTATCGAAAAACTCGCGGCGGAAAAAAATTTAAAAGTCGGCTGCATGTTTGACCTGCGTCAATATCCGCCTCTCGTTAAACTTCGTCAGCTTATCCAAGATGATGTACTAGGCGAAATTCACGCTGTTTCTTTTACCGGACAACATCCTCTAAACTGGGGAGTTCGTCCAAGCTGGTATTTTGAAGAAGGCAAACACGGCGGAACAATTAATGATATTGCTATTCATGGTATTGATTATCTAAGCTGGGCAACCGGTATGAAGTTTACTGAATTAACTGCAGCCAGGACTTGGAATGCATTTGCAGACCAATGCCCGATTTTCAATGACTCTGCTCAATTCATGGCAAAAATGGAAAATGGATGCGGCGTAATGGCTGATGTTTCATACGCGGCGCCAAGTAGCTGCGGATTTTCATTACCCTATTACTGGGAATTTACTGTCTGGGGCAAAAAAGGTGTCGCCCGCACTTGTTTAAGTGATGACAGCGTCAAGCTTTCCTTGAATGGCGATAAAGAAACAAAACTAATAGACTTACCAGAAACAGTTCAGGATGATTATTTCACACAGTTCCTCAATGAACTCGCTGGTAATCCTGGCGAATTGAATACCGCGGTAGTGATAGAGTCAGCAAGAACATCTCTCAAAATCCAACAAGCGGCAGACAACAAAACAGCATACGTCGCATTGTAAAAAAAAGAGCTCGAAGTGATTTCACTTCGAGCTCTTTGTATTTACCGGGAACTACATGATTTCGCCCATTTTCCGGTAGAATGTCATGCGGCGTTTCGCGTCTTCCTCTGCCTGCTTGAAGAGAGTTTCAGCTTCTTTTGGAGCAGTTTTGAACAGAGTAGTGTAACGACGTTCACTACGGATGAATTCCTGGAAGTCGCCAGTAGGCTCTTTCGCTTCCCATTTGAACGGCTTTTCGTTCTCTGGATTGAAGCGGTAGAGAGGCCAGTATCCACACTCAACCGCGCGTTTCTGCTCAGTCTGAGTTTTCATCATATCAATACCATGCATGATACATGGAGCATATGCGAGGATGATAGACGGTCCGTTGTAAGCTTCAGCTTCGCGGAATGCCTGTAATGTCTGATTACGGTTGGCACCCATCGCGATAGACGCGACATATACATTACCATAACTCATGCACATGAAGCCGAGGTTCTTCTTGGTCAGGCGCATACCGGCATTAGCAAACTGCGCGACAGCAGCGATTGGAGTAGCTTTAGAAGCCTGTCCGCCGGTATTAGAGTAGATTTCAGTATCAACAACAAGGATGTTAACATTTCTGCCCTGTGCCACAACGTGGTCAAGGCCGCCGTAACCGATGTCATAAGCCCAGCCGTCACCACCGATGATCCAGACTGATTTGTCTACGAAGTAGTCTTTCAGTTCCGCGATCTTCTTAACAACAGGACCGAGTTTCGCGTCGCCGGCGGAAGCTTCAACAGCTTTCGGCAGCATTGCGCCGAGAGCGTTCTGGGCTTCAATCGCTTCCGGTTCGGAAGAATCCCAAAGTTCAATACATTTGCTAAGCGCGCCCGTGAAGTCAGCGCATGGGCAACCGGCTTCGAGTAATGCTTCAACATTATGCTTGAGCAGTCTACGGTTGTTGTCAACAGCAAGTCTCATTCCGAAACCATATTCCGCGTTATCTTCAAACAGGGAGTTAGCCCATGCCGGACCGCGTCCGCATTTAGTTTTCGCGTAAGGAATAGTCGGGAATGTACCGCCGTAGATTGAAGAACAACCGGTAGCGTTGGCAATAATCATTCTATCTCCGCAAACCTGAGTCGCGAGTTTAACGTATGGGGTTTCACCGCATCCGCCGCAAGCACCGCTGAATTCGAAGAGAGGCTTAATAAACTGTGAACCTTTCACGGTTGATACGGGCACGCCGTCAACGACATTGTCCGGGAGCGCATCGAAAAATGCGGCATTTTCAACTTCACCGGCTTCTTTTTCTTTCGCCAGGGTTGAGAATTTCAGAGCTTTAGTTTTGGCGGGACAAGTTTCGATACAACCTCCGCAGCCTGTGCAGTCTTCAGGATAAACCTGTAATCTGTATTCCAGTTCTTTGTCGTTTTTAGTTTTTGATTTAACTGTAGTGAATGTTTCAGGAGCATCTTTCAAGTCAGCAGGCGCGATTTGTTTTGCTCTTACTACAGCGTGCGGACAAGCCATTACACACTGGTTACATTGGATACAGTTTTCAGAAACCCATGCTGGAACGCGAGGTGCGATACCGCGTTTTTCGAGGCAGCTTGTACCAGTCGGCAAAGTTCCGTCGAAAGACATTTTAGAAACCGGAACATCATCACCTTTGAGGTGCATAAGCGGTTCGATAACATCAAGCGCAAACTGTTCAGCATCAGCATTGATAAGTTTCGCGGGCTCGAATGACTTAGTGATAGACGCGGGAACAGCAACTTCTTCCAGATTGGCAAGTGCTTTATCAACAGCTTCACAGTTCATCTTAACAATATCGTCACCTTTCTTTTTGAAAGTTTTTTCGATAGCTTTCTTGATGTAGCCGATCGCTTCGTCCGCGGGAATGATATTAGCAAGTTTAAAGAAACAAACCTGCATTACAGTATTAATACGTTTGCCGAGACCAACGCTTTCAGCAAGCCTCAAGGCGTCAATATTGTAAACTTTTAATTTTTTATCAATGATTTCCTGCTGCAGGTCTTTTGACAGACTTTCAAATACTTTATCAGTAGGTATTTCAGAGTTCATGAGGAAAGTACCACCTTCTTTGATACCTTTGAGCATCTCAAAACGACCGATATACGCAGGGTTGTGGCAAGCTACAAAGTCAGGAGCAGTAATCAGGTATTCACTGGTAATCGGTTTGTCACCGAAACGTAAATGTGAAATAGTGTTACCGTAAGACTTTTTAGAGTCGTAGACGAAATATCCCTGAGCATATTTATCAGTGTTGTCACCGATGATTTTAATAGAGTTTTTATTAGCGCCGACAGTACCGTCAGAACCAAGCCCCCAGAACATACATTCAACCGTACCGGCTGGAACTGTATGAATGTCTTCTTCAACAGTTAGAGAAAGACCGGTAACATCATCATCAATACCAACCGTAAAGTTGTGCCTGCAGGTGTTGTCGAGGTGTTTGTATACCGCGAGAACCATACTTGGGGTGAATTCTTTGCTTGACAAACCGTAGCGTCCGCCGATAACAGTGATGTCTTTGTCGGCGAGAGCCGCTTTAATATCAATATAGAGAGGTTCGCCAGGAGAACCAGGCTCTTTAGTACGGTCGAGAACCGCGATTTTCTTAACTGAAGCAGGAATCGCGTCGATGAATGCGTCAACTGAGAATGGACGATAAAGTCTGACTTTGACAGCACCGACTTTTTCGCCTTTAGCGGTGAGATATTCGATAGCTTCGTCAATAGTTTCGCAGCCGGAACCCATTGAAATAATAATTTTTTCCGCGTCAGGAGCACCAACATAATCAAACAGTTTATAGCTTCTGCCGGTAACTTTGGCAACTTCGTCCATGTAGTTCTGAACGATAGCGGGAGTCGCGTCGTAATATTTATTGACAGTTTCACGTCCCTGGAAGTATACGTCAGGATTTTGTGCACCAACTTTAGCAAAAGGAGCTTCAGGGCGCATTGCGCGATTACGGAAACGTTCAATGTTTTCGACATTGAGCATGCCTTTCATGTCATCAAAGTCGAGAAGTTCAACTTTCTGGATTTCATGAGAAGTACGAAAGCCGTCAAAAAAGTTAACGAAAGGAACTTGCGCTTCAAGAGTTGAGAGATGACTGACAAGAGCCAGGTCGTGCGTTTCCTGGATAGAACATGCTGAAAGCATTGCGAAACCAGTCTGGCGTACGCTCATAACGTCTGAGTGGTCACCGAAGATTGAGAGGGATTGAGCCGCGATGGAACGTGCTGAAACATGAAATACAGTCGGGAGCATTTCGCCCGCGATCTTGTACATATTGGGAATCATCAGCAACAATCCCTGCGAAGCAGTATAAGTAGTAGTAAGAGCACCGGCACTAAGAGAACCGTGAACAGCTCCGGCCGCGCCTGCTTCAGACTGCATTTCAGCAACGTCAACAGTAGTTCCGAACATATTTTTCAATCCTTCACTCGCCCATGTATCAGCGTACTCACCCATGTTGGATGATGGTGTAATAGGATAGATCGCCGCGACTTCGCTGAAAGCGTAAGCCACATAACTGGCGGCATAATTGCCGTCGATTGTCATCATTTTCTTAGCCATTCTTTTTTGACCTCCGTAGTCTATAGAACTTTCACAATCCAGGTAATTTATGACCGGGATCACTAAATTATGACAAGGGTATTCCTTGTTCTTGTTTTTACTTTAATTAAAATGGATTACGAAATCTACACTAAATTACGAAAAAATCAATTAAATAAATATAAAAACATCTAATTAATATATAAAATGGAAAAAGTTTTTTTGATGAAAACTCCAAAAGAGTACTGGTCGGAAAATCCCTAGTACATTGTATACCTAAAAAGTTCGCATCATTGCACCTCTGAGACAGAGGTGGCTACATCATTTCACATTTAGCGATGTGGTCACGGCTGTCTCAGCCGTGTTTTCTGATCTAAACCCAAGGCTGGATAAGACTAATAAAACTGCGAACATTTAAGCTTTATTGAGTACTAGTATCAGTTTGGCAGATGGCTTACGGTTTCGCGTTTTAGCAGGCGCACGGGGACTGCAAGCTGGTAGAGTTGCTTGCGGTCGTCGGTGTATTTTATGGCTTCGATGAGTTTTTCGGCGAAAAACTCTTCGCATAAATCCACGGTAGTAAATGCCGGTTGGTTGAACTTGCCCCAGTAGAGATTATCCGTGCCAATCAAACTGACGTCATCGGGAACCTTCAAACCATTAGCCGCGAAACCGCGTATCGCCGGAAACATGATATTATCGGCGAAACAATAAAATAGTGAAGGTAATTTTTTATCGCATGAATGCACTTTGACGAATTCTTCGATTTTAACATGATCAAAGATTGGGAACCATTGAAATTCTTCAGGACATTTGCCTCCGCCGGCAATAAAAGTTTCTATAAATCCATCGAATCGGGGACTTTTCGGAGGAAAAATCATTCCGGCAACACGATGCCCCATTTCCAGTGCGTATTCAGCCGCCAGTTTTCCCGCGGTATAATCGTCACAAAAAATATTCACACATTTATCGCTGCGGCCGCCCTGGCTCAGAATAACTTTCAAACCATGCTCGATGAGATATTCAGCAGTCGCCGCACAATTGCAAATATAAACATCTATATCCATTGTTTGAAGTTTCTGCAGCTGCAAATATAGTTTT
>DAOWBJ010000014.1 GCA_030634125.1 Victivallales bacterium | reverse complement strand
CATAATCTTAATGTTAACCTCAAGTTTTTTAACTTTTATTGATTTTATACTTCGATAATTGTTCCTGTTTTACATGTCCTGAAAATTTCAGGAAACTCCTGCAGCATTTGTGCTGTTGCTTTAAAACCTGTGCAATGCGCGGGATACAGATTCTGTATATCAAACTTTTTTAAGCCTGCTATTGTTTTGTCCATGCGGTTTTTTGAAGCAGAGCCCAGATGCATTCCCCCGATAAGGGTGTGAATAGAGCGCGAGCCTGTCAAGCTGCTTATATATTCCAAGGTATTGATGACGCCTGAATGAGCACACCCCAAAATAACAACCAGTCCCGCCGGAGTTTCAATAAAAGCCGCCTGGTCGTCAGGCAGATTATCAACTTTCCGGCATTCTTTGTCGCAAAAAAACTGCCCGCCTGTATTCTCAAAATCAGTAATTCTCGGAATAGTTCCAGTCAAGTGAAATCCTTTATACAACTCTACCGGGCGGTCATTGAAATGATAATTCAATTTATTTTCGTGAAACGGCTTCATTCCTATTGTGTGTACGCTGTCGTCCCGGTGCTTCGAATATTTAGGCAGAAGAGAATCTTTATGCGTAAATATTTTTATTTTATTTATTTTTTTAATTTTTTCCATGCCGCCTGTGTGGTCATAATGTCCATGGCTCAATACCATTGCGTCAGCATCTTCAAGGTCAATCGACAACTGGGCGGCATTGTTTTTCAGCACGTACCCCTGACCGGTATCAAAGAGAATTTTTTTGTCACCGTATTCAATCCACAAGGAAAAGCCGTGCTCAGCTAATAAAGCTTTGCCTCCGGCAGTATTTTCAACAAGGGCAGTTATTTTCAGCTTATTCATAATATTAGTTTTTTTTAATTTGTTTCATGAGTTCGTCAACCGCTTTGGAAAAAGCCTGCGCGGCTGGTTTGTGTTGTGAATGGTAGATAAACGGACGTCCGGTATCACATGCTGCCGCAAAATCAGGATCAATAGGAATCCTTCCTAAAAATGGCACATTCTTTTCATTTGCCATATTTTCGCCGCCGCCGGAGCCGAAAACATCAATCACTTTAGCGCAGTCAGGACAAGCAAAGCCACTCATGTTTTCCAGCACACCCAGTACTGGCAAATCAAGTTTACGACAAAATGATATACAACGTCTGCAGTCCGACAAAGAAACTTCTTGCGGGGTCGTTACGATTATGCCGCCATCGGCATCGGTGACAAGCTGACATGCACTCAAGGCCTCGTCGCCAGTCCCAGGGGGAAAATCCATAATCAAATAATCCAGTTCACCCCAATGCACATCTTCCAGCAACTGTTTCAGCACTCCCGACTTCATTGGACCGCGCCAAATTATAGCGTCATCTTTATTTTCCGGCAGTAATAGAGAGATTGAAACAACTTTTAAATTGTGAATTTCAGCAGGAATAATACCTGTTTCATCAGTATTTAAAGTTATTTTCTGCAAGCCGAGCATGGTAGGCACGCTGGGACCGTGAAAATCTATGTCAAGCAGGCCGACTTTCATGCCGTCCATAGCCAAAGCTACCGCAAGGTTTACCGATATGGAACTTTTCCCGACACCGCCTTTACCTGAAAGCACCATTATCTTGTGCTTGATAGCGGACATTTTAGTTTTCAGTTTCAAATCACAAGTTTCCGCGGATTCGCAGGAGCCGCATTCACTATTACATTCAGCCATTATCATATTCCTTATGTATTATTAATGATCGCAGACGTTATCGCCTGTTTCAAGAGTGTTGGCGAGGAATGCCTCGACAACTTCTTTCGGATCATCGCCGGGAGCTCCAGTTAGAACTTTGACTCCGGCTTGAGCAAAAAGCTGCTGGGCGCGCATGCCCATGCCACCGGCGATAACTAAATTGACTTTTAATTCGCCCAACCATTTAGGCAGGACTCCGGGCTCGTGCGGCGGTGGAACTTTGTCCTCAACCTTAACGATTGTGTTATTGTCGTCCACTTCGAAAAGCCGGAATGTCTGACAATGTCCGAAATGCATACATAATGCTTCATTTGCTACTGGGATTGCTATAATCATTTTAAAAACCTCCTGGTTATATGTTGAATTTTAGTTCGAGTTGTTTACTTATATTTTCAATAGCTGTTCGCGCCGGGCAGGGAGAAACATCCAGTAAATGTTTGCCTTCCTTTAAAGCTTGACCAACTGCTTCATCAAATGGTACTTCGCCTATGACTTCGATTTTGTGTTCACTGCAGAAATCCTTGATTTCATTTGTTTGTTCTATGTTAATGTCCGCTTTATTAATAATCACACAGCTTGTAATATCAAAATGCGCGGCAAGTTTGAGTGCCCGTTTCAAATCGTGAACCCCTGAAACTGTCGGTTCCGTTACCGCGACCGCCAGATTACAGCCGGTCATCGCGGCAATTACCGGGCAGCCTGTCCCGGGAGAACCGTCTCCAAGAATATGCGAAGCTTTTTCGGCAGCCAAAGTCGTTAAAGCTAAATTGCTTACTTCTGTTACCAGTTTGCCTGAATTTTCCTCGCCGATATTCAAAAAAGCGTGTGATAATTTGCCGTATTTACTTTCGGACAAATGCAGGCAGCCTGTATCCGCGGGGCGCGGTTCGATAGCTTTCACCGGGCAGATAAGTTCACAAAATCCGCAGCCTTCACAAGCTTCGGGGGCAATGTGATAACTTCCGTCTTCATGTTTGCGTATTGCTCTGAAACGACATGACCGCGCACAGTTTCCACATTCAATACATTTGTCGTAGTCAATAAAAGCTTTAGCTCCTGAAGTAAATTTCCGTGTAGCGATTCTTTCACCCTTCAGCAAAATCGGCAGATTAGAAGCATCAACGTCAGCATCAAAAAACACATTTCCCGGACGTAAAGCCGCGAGTGAAGCGCATATAGTTGTTTTGCCCGTTCCGCCTTTACCGCTGATTACTACTGTTTGTTGCATATCATCGCGCGGCTCGGCGGACACGAATTTTCCGCTGCCGATTTCTGTTTGAGATTTAAAGAGAAAACTTTGTTTCGGCGGAACAGTTTTAGCCAGAGCTTGAATCTTTTTACATAAATCCCGCATAATAGTTTCAATTTCAGGATATTGTTCAGCCAGAATTTTGCCTTTAGAATAAGTTTCAGCATATTTGCGGGCAAATGGAATCCGTCCTAAAATCGGGACACCGCTTTCGCGTGAAAAATCCTCTATTATCTTATCACAGCCATCCGATCTGTTAATAATAATACCAGTCGGAAGTCCAAGCTGTAAAGATAATTCAGCCGCCAAACGCAAATCATTCAAACCGAAAGGGGTAGGCTCAGTAACCAGTATTACAACATCCGCTCCGGCAAGTGTTTCGCGGACAGCACAGCCGCAGCCGGGAGATGAATCAAGGATATTTATGGTGTCAGGCTCAAGTTCATTGCGTAATTCACGGATAATATCTGGAGCTTGAACTTGACCAATAGCAAGCTCTCCCCAGCTTAAAACAAAAGGCAAACCCTGTGTTACATTATGAATTTTTCCGATTTCGATCGGGGCGTAGGAAATAGCATTTTCAGGACAAACATAACTGCATACATTACAACTATGACACAATTCTTCAAACAATAAAACATGTTTTGTGACAACTGTTAAGGCGTTATAATTGCACGCTTTAGCGCACTTGCCGCAAGCTGTACATTTGCTTTCGTCAATTACCGGCTTGGGCAAAGTTACCGCTCTAGTTTCAGCTGCGGAAACATCCAGAAAAAGATGATCGTTCGGGGCTTCAACATCACAATCCACTAGATGAATCCTGCATTGCGGATCATTCGCCCAGACATGCGCCAGATTAACGGCGACTGTTGTTTTGCCGGTGCCGCCTTTACCGCTTGCGATCGAAATATTCATAATCTACATCCAATGTCCTTCAACGTCAGCGGAATCCACTTCCTTCAAATTACCCGCCTCGAATTCTTTGATTAAATCACTAATTTTACCTTCTACGCCGCAAATTACTTTGATGCCGGCGGTTTGAAGCACACGAAAAGCTTTGGGACCGCAATGACCGCAGAGCGCATAGTCGGCGCCGTAATCAGCAACTGTTGTTGCCGCTTGAATGCCCGCGCCTTGAGCAGCGTTTAAATTTTGACTGTTACTTACACTGCTGACTTCTTTTGATTCAGTGTCGCAGCATACAAAATACGAACATCTGCCGAAACGCGGATCCAGAGCTGCCTCTAAATTTGTACCTGTTGATGCGAAAACTAATTTCATTTTTTACCTCATATCTTTATTTTTATTGCAACATCCACGACCTCTGCCTTGACCACGCCCCTGTCCCCCACCTTGGCCACAACCTCGACGGAAGAAATTATTTGCGGCGAAAGCCTCGTCCGGGATATCGCTGTTTGTACTTTCACAACTTGGGCATGCGGCTTGTTTTTCCACGGCTTTCCGCCAAATCACACCGCAATTCCGGCAGCATCTTATTGAGTCGGAATAACTTAAGCCGCGCGAAATGATTTTAAGCGCTTTGCCGTTTATAATCGCGTCCGCAACTTTTTTTCTCGCGCTTTTTATAATATTGCCAAAGGTCTGACGGGAAACTCCCATTTTTTCAGCAGCGGCATCCTGGTACATATTTTCCAGATCCGCGAGCCGTAAAGCTTCAAGTTCGTCAACACTTAACTCAATGCTTGTGAGCATTGATAAAGGAATTCCATTGGGCTTATAACAATCAGAGTTGAATAAACCGTTTATTTTTCTGTTTTTGAATGGCCTCGGCATGTAAAAGCTCCTGATATTAATCAGTTTGTTATTGGCATATGCTAATAATAACGCTTGAAATAACTTTTGTCAAGTCATAAAAGTTGATTTTTTTTGAGTTTGGGGCTAATTTAATATCTAACCATTAACAATAAAGGGAAATTTCTTATGAAAAGATTATCTGTATTAATGCTTCTAGCCGGTCTGTTTTTCGCAGGTGTCGCCGTGCAAGCAGACAGTAGTAGTTGTTCAGCGGCAAAAAGCAGCTAAATACAAAAAATATGCTGAAAATTACAAAAAACTTGCTGCAAAAATATTGGCAAAAGGCGATAAGGAAAAAGCCGCTTATTATATCAAGCCTTCCGCTTCTTCAAAACCGAAGATTATATTCATGCATTGAACAGCCTGACCTGACGCGCCTTTGGTGAGATTGTCGATGGCACTAGTCAAAATTACTTTGTTGGTATGTGGATCGATGTTGTAAGCTATTTCACAGCAATTTGTCATTGTTACATATTTGGTGTCGGAAAACTTTTTGGCTCCCAGAACCCTGACGAATTGTTCATTGCCGTAAGCTTTTTCGTATGCTTCGCCGATTTTTTTCAGTGTACAGCCTTCATTGGCGTTGAGCAGTATTGTTGAATTGATGCCGCGGTTGACCGGCACTAGATGCGGTACAAAATTGATCGCCACTTCCATGTCAAGTCCGGCAGCGAAAGCCATTTCCTGTTCTATTTCAGGCAAATGTCGATGAGCTACTGTTCCGTAAGCCCGGAGGCTTTCGTTGCATTCGGAGAAAATGTATGGCAGATCTACTTTACGGCCTGTTCCTGTAACACCACTCATGCTGGAAACAACAATTCCGTCCGGTGAAACAAGTCCCGCTTCAAGTAATGGAGCGGCGGGAAGTATTGAACTGGTAGGATAACAACCGGGGCAGGCAATCAGCCTGGCGCTTTTTATCTGTTCCCGGTAGCGTTCCGGCAAGCCGTATACAGCTTCTGAAAGCAGTTCGACCGCCGGATGATCTGTTTTGTAATATTCTTTATATTTTTCAGGGCTTTTCAAACGGAAATCAGCACTGATGTCAATAACTTTCAGACCAGCTTTCAACAATGGAATAGCGTATTCTGCAGCTAAACCATGCGGTAACGCCAGAAAAACGACATCGCATGTTTCAGCAATTTGATTAACATCAGGAGCGGAAAACTTCAGGTCACTTCCCGTGAAACGCGGGAATACGTTACTTACTGCCTGCCCCGCGTATTTACGGGACGTAATAACCGTCACGTCTGCTTGACGATGACGAGTTAAAATCCTCAGCAGTTCTTCACCGGCATAACCGGCAGCACCGATAACAGCAACCTGAATAGCCATTTGAGAGCCTCAAATATATGTATATAATGTAGGGTGAAATTAACGTTTTGAAAACTGGAAACGTTTACGAGCACCAGGTTGTCCCGGTTTCTTACGTTCCTTGACGCGAGCGTCACGAGTTAATAAACCAGACCCTTTCAAAACAGGACGTAAAGTAGCGTCCATTTTTACTAACCCGCGAGCGATGCCGTGACGCATTGCGCCGGCCTGACCGGAAATTCCGCCGCCCTGTACGTTAACAAAAATATCTACAGTCTTTTCAGTTCCGGTAACCGTTAACGGTTGGAAGATGAAAGTCGCGATAGTTTCGGTCGGGAAATATTGACCCAGTTTTTTACCATTAACTTCTACTTTGCCTGTACCTGGTTTGATGCGAACCCGCGCTACCGCGGCTTTGCGACGACCAGTTGCCCAAATTTCTTCAGTCTTAACAGCCATAATATATAATTACTCCTTAGACAGTAACTTTAGTTGGTTTTTGTGCTTCATGCGGGTGTTCACTACCGGCATAAACCTTTAATTTACGGAATTGGGCACGACCCAGTCTTCCGTGCGGCATCATTCCCCAAACAGCGTCTTGGATAATGCGTTCAGGGTTGTTTTCGCGGATTGCTTCTGCAGTCTGTTCTTTCAAACCACCACGGTATCCGCTGAAATTAACATATTTTTTCTCTGTACTCTTTTTGCCGGTAAAAACAGCTTTGGAAGCGTTAATTACTACAACAAAATTGCCGGTATCCACATGAGGAGTGTATGTCGGTTTGTCTTTGCCGCGCAAGGCGTTAGCGACACGTACCGCAATACGGCCCACCGGCGCTTCAGACGCATCAAACAAGATATACTCACGTTTGATTTCGTCGTTTTTAGCTAAATAAGTTTTCATTTTTTAAGTCTCAACTTTTTGGTTCATTTTTTATTCTTGAACTAAAATAACAGTGCATCATTTCCATTCGTTTTCGCTATGATCGGGGGTGCAATCACGAACAGAAGCATTTAATATACACAGCTATGTAAAAAATGCAATATTTTTCTTAATAAAATTAATATTTAAATAATTACTCCAGCGGATCGACGGTCCCGCCAAAAGTATAAAAAGGCGGATGCAACGCCTCCGTGGTCAAGCGGCGGAAAGCGAAGCTGACGAAAATGAGCATAGCGTATTTTTCGTAAGCATTGAGTGTTCGAGTTTTTTTGTCACTACTTTTGGCGGTGCTGTCCGAGCCGTTGCTTTTTTTTATTTAATAGTTCTTTATTATTTTGACTTTTCAAAAAAGCCGTATATATTACGGATTCCGATTAGTAAAGACATTTTTTATGGGTGGATTGTATCTGTTTGAATGTCTGTAATATAAATAAAGTAACTTTTGTTAAAAACAAAAAAAAGGGTGACAAAATGATTAAAGTTGGTATTAATGGATTTGGCCGTATCGGCCGTCTCGTTTTTCGTGCTGCTCAAAAACGTAATGACATCGAAGTGGTCGGCATCAATGACCTGCTCGACGTAGACTACATCGCTTATATGCTTAAGTATGATTCAGTACATGGTAAATTCGACGGCGAAGTTTCTGTTGCAAACGGTAACCTCGTTGTAAACGGTAAAGAAATTCGTATCTCCGCTGAAAGAAATCCTGCTGATTTGAAATGGGATGCTGTCGGCGCTGAATACGTTGTCGAATCAACTGGTTTGTTCCTTACTGATGAAACAGCCCGCAAACACATCGAAGCCGGTGCTAAAAAAGTTGTTCTGTCTGCTCCTTCTAAAGATGCTACTCCTATGTTCGTTATGGGCGTAAACAATGACAAATTAACTGCTGACATGGATATCGTTTCCAACGCTTCATGTACTACTAACTGCCTGGCTCCTATCACTAAAGTTCTCAATGACAACTACGGTGTTGTTGAAGGCTTAATGACTACTATCCATGCTGCTACAGCTACACAAAAAACTGTTGACGCTCCTTCTATGAAAGACTGGAGAGGTGGTCGTGCCACTCTTAACAACATTATTCCTTCTTCTACCGGCGCCGCTAAAGCTGTTGGTAAAGTTATCCCTGAATTGAACGGTAAACTTACTGGAATGGCTTTCCGCGTTCCTACTGTAGACGTATCTGTTGTTGACTTGACCTGCCGCCTGGAAAAAGGTGCTTCCTATGACGCGGTCAAAGCCGCTATGAAAGCTGCTGCTGAAGGTCCAATGAAAGGTATCCTCGGTTATACTGAAGAATCTGTTGTTTCTCAGGATTTCGTTGGTGAAGTCTGTACTTCCACATTCGATGCCGAAGCTGGTATCGCTTTGACTGACAACTTCGTCAAAGTTGTTTCATGGTACGACAACGAATGGGGTTACTCTAACAAAGTATTAGACCTCATCGCTGCTATGGCCGCTCTCTAAGTTTAAGCAAAAAATTGCTTAATAAATAGAGCTGAACCCGAAGTCCAATAAAATTGTTCTTCGGGTTTTTCTGTTAAAAACTTTAAAACGGAGTGAAAATTATGAACTTGAACAAAAAAACAATCAAAGACATTGATCTTAACGGCAAACGCGTAGTTATGCGTGTTGATTTTAACGTCCCCCTCAAAGACGGCGTAATAACTGACGATACCCGTATCCGCGCGGCTCTGCCTACGATCAGATATATCACCAATAACGGCGCGTCATTAACGCTTTTGACACACCTCGGACGCCCGAAAGGCGAAGCTAAGCCGGAATTTACCGTGAAACCGGCTGCGGATCATCTCGCTACCTTGCTTGGAAAAGATGTTAAATTTGTCAGTGACTGCATCGGCGAAGAAGCCGCAGCCGCTTCCAAAGCCCTCAAGCCCGGCGAAATCATGTGCTGCGAAAACACTCGCTACCACAAAGAAGAAGATATGAAATGCAATGGCGACGCGGATAAAATCGCCGCGCAAAAAGCATTTGCCGCTGAACTGGCTAAACTCGGCGACGTTTACGTCAACGATGCGTTCGGCACAGCTCATCGCGCTCATGCTTCTACTGCTGTTATTACCGAATTTATTCCTAAAGAAAACTGCGTAGCGGGTTTCCTGCTTGACAAAGAAGTTCAATACCTCGGTCAAGCTGTCGCCAACCCGGAACATCCCTTCGTTGCTATTATCGGCGGTGCTAAAGTTTCCGGAAAACTCGAAGTCCTTACAGCCCTTATCGAAAAAGTTGATACTATTTTGATTGGCGGCGGAATGGCTTATACTTTTCTCAAAGCCCTTGGCCATTCCATCGGAAATTCCCTTTGCGAAGACGATTTGCTGGATGTCGCTAAGAAAACCTTGGCAAAAGCCAAAGCCAGGAGCGTTAAATTCCTTTTGCCGATTGATAATAAAATAGCTGACAGCTTCTCGAACGATGCCAATACTGAAATCGTTGGTCTTGAAATTAAAGACGGCTGGCTGGCTCTGGATATCGGTCCTAAAACCGCCGGACTATACGCCGAAGAGATACTTGGCGCGAAAACTATTGTCTGGAACGGTCCTATGGGATGTTTCGAAATGCCTAATTTCGCGGACGGCACTATGATCGTTTGTTCCGCGGTAGCTGACAGTGATTCTGTAAGCATTATCGGCGGCGGGGATTCAGTCGCGGCTGTTAATCAAAGCGGACTCGCTGACAAGATGAGCCATATCTCAACCGGCGGCGGCGCTTCCCTCGAATTCCTCGAAGGAAAAGACCTGCCAGGCGTATGCGCTTTAGCTGACCGTTAGCCATAAATAATATTTGAGGGGGCGCTTCGCCCCTCAAATATTTCTCCCGTCTTTCCCGCTTGAACCATATCAACTTTTATTGATTTCTCAAAGAGTTTTATTTTCTCTATAAATCCTTAATAATAAGAAAATTGCACTTCATGATGCCATTTTTAATAAACTTTTCTTGACATCAATAATTCTTATTAATTACTTTCCTGTAATATACTAAGTTACTATGAATCAACGATTTGTCGTTTTTTTCAAAAACTGGCATGAAACTTTCTATATTGTATTTGTGTGAATGAGTAGAATAGTACTGTTTATTTAGAGGTCTTTTTGAGGGGATGGCGTACAGGTTAAGTGGAGTACGTTTGCCGAATCTGGCTGTTTTGATAAACAGTCAGGTTTCGGCTCGTTTTTTTATCGGTCTGAGTTTCACATAAAAAATCTAAATATCTTGCAAATCTATTTTCTTCAGTTTGAGTTCAGTATACATTTATTCCCGTTGCTTTGTTGCAATTTCAAATCCCATGAGCTATAATCTTCACAGGAGAATTTTTTAGGAACTCGGGATTATCTTTTATGAGTGATTCGATACATGTGTTTATATATCTAACTGGTCCAGGCTGGCATATTCTCAAAGAACACGGCTTTCTGACTAAATACTGCAAACATCAATTCCCTGTACAGTCTCAGTTGGGTTGCTCTCACTCAGCACTTTCGACCACACTCACGGGTAAACTCCCGAATGAACATGGTCATTTCAGCAGTTATTATTTTAAAAAGAGTACTACTGTATTAGAAACCGCACAACGGTTTTATTATAAATTTGTCGGCAAAAAATCCGGTTATTCCGGCAAGTACTCTGTTCCTCTACGCAACCTTAATTGTTTTGTACAAAGCAATCATCATGCAAAAGATTTGGCTCCCGGCTGTTTTTCCCCTTTAATTAGTATTGTTGATTTAGTTCACGAAAAAAAATTAGCTCATTCTATTATCAATACCGCTACAGGCTCTCCAATTCAAGCCTTAAAGAATTTGCGCCATCGCTTGAAAGATAAATCTGTTAATTTCGCTTTTATTCAAATTGACGAAATGGATAATTTACTGCATCATTATCCGCATGATTTTCAAAAAATAGATAAAAAACTGCGTCGTTACGAACGACAAATCAAAAAAATAATCTCTGTGGGAAATGCAAGCAGTTCAAAGTTTAATTTAACGGTATTATCAGGACACGGCATGACTTTCGCGCCGCAGACAATAAACATCAAAAAGAAAATAAATTCACTAGGTATAACTTACGGGTATGACTATCATGCTGTTTACGATCCGACAATGGCGCTTTTCTGGTATAAAACAAAATCTGTCAAATCCATTATTCTTGATAAATTATATGAGTTCCGACATTGCAAAGTGCTGAGCGCCAAAGAGAAAAAAGATTTTGGAATAAATTTCTCTGACCGGCGTTATGGTGAAACCATTGCATTAGTTGAACCGGGATTTCAAATTTCACCCAATGACATATTGTCAAAACCTTTGCCGGGAATGCATGGTTACAATCCGGATCATCCCGATTCACTCGGAGCATGTATCTCCACCCAGTCAATAAGCCCGTCTCCAAGCCACGTCAAAGACTTTTTCAACATCATGGCAAACTTCGTTGCGGAGCATTAATAAAAAATCAAGTTCTTTTTGTGCGGCGGACGTATTCAAAGAGGAAAATTGTCGCTGCCTGGGCGGCGTTCAGGGATTCAAACTTGCCCGGCATTGGAATTGTAACGCGTTTTGCATCGTCAAGTTCGCTGACTCCATGCGCTTCACTGCCGATAATGACTAATGATTTCTCATACAAGCCTTTCTCGGTAAATAAATCAACTCCTTCGTGCGGATCGGTCAAGTAAAAGTTTTTAAAGCCATATTCTCCAGCGGTTTCAGACAGAGTTTTCAAGTCTGGAAAAACACGCAGGCGCATAGAAAATTGCGCCGCCATCGCTGAACGGATTGTTTTGTCATTAAAAGGGTCAACCGAACCCGCAGTATACCATAGTTCATTTAACCCTGCCGCCTTGGCGGTTCGCAGAATCGTTCCAAAGTTTCCCGGATCACCAACCCGGTCGAGCACAAATAAAAAGTTATCCCCGGGTTTGAATGTAGCAAATTCAGGCACTTCGGCAACACATAAAATGCCTTGCGAATTGACTGTCGCGGCAAGTTTCGCGAATTCGTGGTCGGCAATAACATAAGTAACGGAACTTGTTTTGAAATCAAGTTGCAGGGATTCGCGGCAAACTGTAAATTTGACTAATGCGGGAGCCGCGAGCAGTAATTCCTCGCAACAGCGCACACCTTCACAAACGCACAAAGATGTTTTTTTGCGCCCGTGCCGGGAATACAAGGACTTTATCAAAGCCTTTTGTTTTTGCGGTAAATTATTCATTTCGAAACCGTGATAAGCGGTCAAGCTTATTTTTTTGGTTTGATTTTTTTAGCAGGAACCGGCTTTACAATATTTTTTTTGGGAGCTTTATCTAATCTTATCAGCAAAAATTTTGCCTGATCTACCCAAAATCTAGATGTTTGATTATTTATTCCCGGCCTGACTTTGCTTGCTTTTGTAAGGTATTTACGGGCTTTATCATTTTTCTTCAAAGCAGTATAAAGACGACCGGCTCCGTAATTTGCCTCACAACGAAATCCGTCCGGCAATGAAGGGTTGGCGCCGAGTTCAGCAAATTTTGCCGCCGCCGCTGTTTTTTTACCTTCCAGTTCCAGCGCGTAAGCTTCATCCAAACTGATGCGCCAGGTCATTTCGCGCGGGATACTGGAAGCGCGGAGCAATTTGAACTGCTCGTAGGCTTTAGCGTATTTTTTCTCATTAAGATATATTTTAGCCAAACGCAGGCGGGCGTAATTTGCCGCGGAATAAGCAGGATACTCTTTTAGCACTTTGATTATTTCCGCTTCAGTTTTGGCATTGCATATCGCGTCATTTATCTTTCGCTCAGATGCTTTCCGTGAATCGCTGATCATCACCCATAGAGCGACACCTACGACTATAAGCACAGCTACACCGGCAATTTGCTTCCAGTAAGTCGTCGCAAAATGTTCAAATTTATCAAAATCATCCAATAAAGCATCAGTGATTTCCGCGTCCAGCGCTTTTTTCTTGTTTTTATCAGCAGTCATTATGTATACCTTTTAAAAAATAATAATTTAAAT
>DAOWBJ010000023.1 GCA_030634125.1 Victivallales bacterium | reverse complement strand
TGTCATTAATTTCTTCAATTTTGCATTGCGTCTCTTTTCAATAACACCAATTGATAACACCGACATTTTCCAGCTCCCATTTTCGAGTTTTTAAATAAAATCCAGCTTAATTGTATACCTACGCATAAGAATTACAAGCAAAAAGAAGCAGAAAGAAGAAAAAAAGTGAAAAAATGTTGATTTATACAGAAAATAACACGAAAAAAGATGATTCTTTGCTACTGCCTGTTATTATTTGCCGCTATATGGCTCTTCCTCCTTGATTTCAGTTGTTTTCAGTCTTAAATTAAGGGCTATGAATACTGAAGATACAATTTGCGCGATTTGTACCGGCGTTGGCGGAGCTATTTCGATTATCCGTATCGCGGGTGCCGACGCTTTGACAGTCGGGCGTAAAGTTTGGCGCGGTCAAAGCGAACTCAATGAAAAAAATGTTCGCAAAATGCTGCTTGGCAGAATAGTTCTCCAGGACGGAAGCGCCGGAGATTCCGCTCTCGCCGTATACATGCCGGGACCCAATAGTTATACCGGCGGTGATGTGGTGGAACTGCATTGTCATGGCGGCGTACTGGCGACCCGGCAAACTTTGGACAGAACCTTGCAGGCCGGAGCGCGCGCCGCGGAACCGGGCGAATTTACTTTCAGGGCTTTTGTCAATGGCAAAATGGATTTGACGCAAGCGGAAGCGGTTTGCGACCTGATCACCGCGCACAGCGACATGGCACTGCATTTAGCGGAACGCCAGATTCAAGGTAAATTATCCGCGAATATCGGGGAATTACGAGAAGAATTAGTTGATATTCTGGCTGAATCTGAATCACGTATGGATTTTGCCGGAGAAGACCTCGACTGGACAGATGATTGTGTATTTATAGACAAAATCGAAGGTATCGGCGCCAAGATAGCCAAATTGCTGGAAAGCGGGCGTGAAGGTATTGTTTTACGCAACGGCATCCGGGTGGTTTTGGCGGGCAAACCCAATACCGGGAAATCAAGTCTGCTAAACTTGCTTCTCGGATTTGACCGGGCAATCGTTACCCAGGTACCGGGAACAACCCGTGATACTCTAGAGGAAACCGCTAATTTACGCGGCATTCCAGTTACATTAATTGATACCGCCGGAATCCGTGAGGCTACGGATCTGATTGAAGGTATCGGTATTGACCGCAGCCGCCAGTCAATCAAACAAGCTCAAATAGTATTCTGGTTACTGGACGCTTCCAGCAATGATCCAGACGCGGAAATAGCCGAAATGAACGCGCATACCGTTGAAAAAGAAAATTTAATAGCGATATGGAATAAATCAGATTTAGTTAAGGATACGATTTTGCCGGATCTGCCTTGTCCATCGGCAAAAGTTTCCGTATTGAAATCTCTGGGCATTGATGATTTATTAGATTTATTTGAAAAAGCCGTATGGGAATTTCCGCATACCGAAGAGCCTGAAATCGCGATCAATGCCCGACATGCCAGACTCCTTGAAGAAGCCATCGAAGCCCTCCCCGGCGCGGCAATGAATTTAGGCGGCAATGACTGGGAATTAGCGGCGGTGCATCTGCGTTCGGCAATCAGTGCTTTAGCCTCAATCACCGGTGAAGAAAGCGATCCTGATATATTAGACAATATTTTCAGCCGCTTCTGCATAGGGAAGTAAAAGAAAGTTACAGAATTAACGGAGTTCTTATGGCTTTTAAAAAAAATTCACTTTTTGTGTTTTTGGCAAATTTATTGAGCATTCCCGGCTGTTCCAGGAAAAAGCCGCGGACTATTGTTTGTCTCGGTGACAGCTTGACGGCATGTGGCGGTTTGGTCGGAAAATACCCCGACTATCTTCAGCAGCAGCTACCCGGTCATTTTATCATAAATAAAGGAATAGGCGGAGATACACTTGCGGGAGGAAGAAAAAGATTTGAAAAAGACGTACTCCAACGTCAACCTGATATTGTTGTAATAGCACTGGGAGCTAACGATTACTGGCAGATGAAACGGTCTATCAGCGAATTGACAGATGACCTTGAATACATGGTCAAAAAATGCGCCCCAGCAAGAATCCTGCCGGAACTAAAAAAAGCCCTGACAAGATTATAAATGCTTCTATCTGCTCCCTAGAACTTTTTTCGCCCGCAATAAAACATGCGGATATTGATGGTCGGGTATGGTTTCTTCAAGCTTTTCGAGCTTATTTTTCAATTCCGCAGGCAGCTTGTTATATTCATCCGGCTCTGTGATTATATATTTGTATTTTATTTTTCCACTTTCCTTATCGTATATACCGGCAAGACTGCCATGACGATCATAATCACGATCCATGAAAAATACAGCTTCAGTAATCCATTCCGCATAATAACAGACTTTTTCATCCGGCTTGACCTGTTGCCGGGAGCGTTCACAAAAATACTTGACGGTTTTATATTTGTTTTGCGAGGGATCTATCCAGATATAGAAAATACAGAAATACGCCAGAAATACTACCAGTATTGTGTTGAGCGCTTTTTTCATCTCTCCCTTTTCCAGTATTTTACCCAGAAAATATAAATAAGCGAATACTATCGCGGCGGCAATACAACACCAAATATACATGTCGTTTATGAGATTGCTCGCCTGAACCATACCCATACCGTCGCGGTAGGATATCCATTTGATTTCATCTTTAACCACAAGTTCGCCGACATGACCGAGCAGGCCGAAACGAATAATTATCAGCGCAGCCGCGCCGACTATAACAAGCACAATCCAGCCGATCCGCCATTTTTTAGATAATTTCGCGCCATTCTCGACAAAACATTCGAGATAACGCCCTAATAAAATCGTCATCGGGGCAAATAGCGGCAGCAGATAATCGCCGCGCTTGACAGCTGCCAGCGAGAAGAACACAAAAACAACCAGAAACCATATTAAAAGATAATAAGTTGCCGGTTTTAATTTAAAAAATTTCTTGCGGAAATTGAATAAAGCAAACGGTAAAAGCAATGACCATGGAAGAGCAAAAACTAATAATTTAGGAATATAGTGGAAAAAGCTTCTGCGCTTGCCGCCGCTGTAGCTCATGTTTACTCCTGTAAAACGACTTATGTTCTGATTCAGGAAAAAATCATTGGCAAATTCTCCTTGAGTACGGATAATTTCGTAAGTATACCACGGCGCGTTGATCGCCAGCCCGATAAGAAGACCGCTGATCGGCTTTAACTCCCGGATTATCTTCCAGTTGCGTTCTTTTATAACCAGCACTATGACCGTAATCGCAACCAGGGCGACAGACACCGGCCCTTTAATCATCACACTCAATGCCAGGACCAGATAGAATAAATACAAACGCCGGTTCGCCTTCATTTTTTCGAAATATCCGGTATAAAGCAAATACATTGAAGCAGTATAGAAAGCGCATAAAACAATATCAATCCGGGCAAGCCTGCTGAGATTAACAAATCCCATCATTGAAGCCATAATATAACCAGCCAGCAAACCGGTTCGGCGCCCGTACATCCTCATCCCCAGCGCGCAGGTCAGCAAAACAGTTGCCAGAGCGGCAAGTATGGAGGGCAGCCGCACGCTGAATTCATTAACCCCGAAAATCGAACCTGAAAGCGCGTAAAACCAATAACACATAACTGGTTTTTCGGTATTGTGCGCGTCTTTAATATTCAGATGCATCCAATTGCCGGTTTTAATCATTTGACGGGCAACGAGAGCGGCGCGTCCTTCCTGTGCGGAATAAATCCCGTCCGCCCAGATATTTATCGAAAAAATAACAGCTGCAAAAAGTCCAAGCATCAGCCATTGAATTTTTGATTGTTTAAAAAAATCTTTGTATGACATAGTTTCCTTTTTTTTAAATATTGAACGTCGAACATCGAACATCGAACGTCCAACATCGAATTAATAAAAAATAATTAATAATTAATCAATTGTAAATTTTCAAGAATTAATGCTTATTAGCACTGGATTTTAAAAAAAATATTCTTTTCCCATTCGATGTTCAGCGTTCGATGTTCGATGTTGGACGTTCAATCCTTATATTATTCATTTTCCCATTTCAAATAGGGATTTTGGGATAAGTTGGAATTTTTGTAACGATGATCTTCTGAAACTTCCTTGCCGACCCAGGCAGGTATTTCACAAATAACATCTTCCGAGCTTAATTCTATTTCCGCTAAAACCAGCCCCCGGTTACGGCCGAAAAATTCATCGACTACCCATTCTGAACCCTCGTGATCAATAAAATAACGTATTTTTTTAACTATATTTTCAGCGGCAAATTCCAGCAACATGCTTTCCGCGTCAGCTTTGGGTATGAGATATTCAAATTCAGAACATGAAATATTATGAGTTATTCCTTTGATGGTTACCCAAGCTTCTTTATCTGACACACGCACCCGGACGGTACAGTCTTTGGAGGCGGAAAGGTAGCCCTGGCGCAATTCTATTTTTTTAGTGTAATAGTCCCGCCATGAATCATTTTTTAATAAAAATTTACGTTCAATCTCTATTCCCATTTTCCCCCTTAGCATCTGCGTGTTATTTAAATTTAAAGACTGCCCTTGGTTGAAAGAACTCCTTGAACACGTCCATCTATTGTTACCGCTTGATCGAGAGCTTTAGCAAAAGCTTTGAATATCGCCTCAAAAGCATGATGAACTTCTTCACCTTTTTGTAAATCTATATGCAGATTAACGCCGGATTTAGCTACAAGAGCCTTGAAAAATTCATGGAACAAGCGGCAATCCAAATCCTTGATCATCGGAGCCGGGGACTCAACATCATACACCAGACAGGGGCGTCCTGACAAATCCAATACCACCTGCGCCAACGCTTCGTCCATAGGCAATAGACAAGTACCATAACGACGAATACCCTCTTTGTCGCCAAGTGCTTCCAGAATAGCTTCGCCCATCACTAAACCCAGATCTTCCATAGTGTGATGATAATCAATATGTGTATCTCCGACAGCCTTTACTTCAAGGTCAAAAAATCCATGTTTAGCAAATAATTCCAGCATGTGGTCCATAAAGGGAACTCCGCTGTCAATTTTGCTTTTTCCAGAACCGTCAAGGTCAAGTTTTACACGAATATCGGTCTCACGGGTAGTACGGCTTATATTTGCAACGCGTTGCTTTGTCATAGTTTTAACTCCATATTAGATATTTTCACTAACTAATGTATATTAAAATAGATAAATTACTAATTGTTTTGGATGAAATGTATTTAAAAAGGCGGTTATCAGTTTGAATAAAAAAATACCTCTTAGTCTCAGAATTCATATTCTTTTCAAGAATTATGGTAAACGTGCCTTTTATATTCCGCTTCTTACTATAGGTATTATTGCCAGTTTAGTTTATATGCGTGCTTCCGGATCTTTCGCGGCGATGGCTGGAGCTGTTTTCGGAGTCTTTTGGGGAATAATAATAGCACGACTGCTTGCTCCTAAAATTGGAGACTGGTTTGGAAATCTTTTTTACACACCCAAACAATATTTAAAAACTGCTCCAGATATTATGTCTCCAATAAAGGGACGAATAGCCAAAGAAGACTATAATGAAGCTATTGAGGAATTAAACGCATTGCTTGAGGAAAAGCCTTTCAGTCCCGAGCCATATCTCATTCTAGTGGAAATCTATGCAAATGATTTGAACGATTATCTTCACGCGATGGAATTAATAGAAAATTATTTCGGGCAAAAAATAGTTTATGCTTTTGACGAAAACATAGAAATGCTGTTGCTGTACGCTGACATCTGCCAGGAGCACAATTATCACCAGAAAGCTCAACGAATCCTGGAACAGGAAGTAAAAAGAAAAGGCTATCCGGAAATAAAAAGAAAACGTCTGCAAGCGCGTTTAGAAGCTATCGCTTCTTAATTACGAATTACAAATTACGAATTACGAATTTAAAAGAAGAGAAAATGAACTGGTACTGAATTATTTTTTATCATTCGTAATTTGTAATTCGTAATTCGTAATTATTTGAATTTGTTTACAAATTCAAATCTACAAGTTCGCTGAATTTATTTACTACTTCGGCTAGATTTTCGCCGAGCTCGGCGCTTGCGGGGATAATTTCGATTAATTCGCTGGATAATTCATCACGAAGCAGTTCAAGATTATCGGCGCTTTCAGGTAAATCCATTTTGTTGGCGATGATAATTGAAGGGCGTTTGGATAAACCTTTCATGTAAAGTTCAAGTTCATTTTTGAGATGCATGTAATCATCCCATGGTTCACGACCATCTACTCCTGCCATATCTAAGACATAAGCCAGTACATGAGTACGCTCAATATGCTTTAAAAAAGCGTGTCCGAGTCCAATATTTTCATGGGCACCGTCGATCAATCCGGGAATATCCGCGACCGTCATGCGCTTAAAATCAGGTAGTTCAACGACTCCGACAACTGGATGCAGAGTTGTAAAAGGATATGGGGCGACTTTGGGATGCGCCGCTGAAATTTTGCCCAGCAAAGTTGATTTCCCGGCATTCGGAAATCCGACAAAACCGACATCAGCCATGGTTTTTAATTCTAAAGTAACTTTTCGTTCTTCACCCGGCCAACCGGCTTCACGTGTCATTGGAGCGCGATTAAGACTGTTAGCAAAACGAGTATTACCACGTCCGCCATCACCGCCTTTGGCGATCACGTAATCAATATCAGGATAATTTAAATCGACAATTAATTCGCCTGTTTCCGCATCGGTAATGACAGTTCCCACCGGAATACGCAAAATAGTATGTTCACCACGACGACCGTGCCGCCCTGAGCCTTTTCCGTGCGGGCCGCGTTGCCCGGAATGATGCCGCTTGTAGACTAAAGCCACCATGCTTTGTTCTCCCGCGCAAGTGCGCAGGATTACACTGCCGCCACCGCCGCCGTCGCCGCCGTCAGGTCCGCCTTTGGGAACAAATTTTTCACGACGGAAACTACAGCAGCCATCGCCGCCGTCTCCGCCTTTGACTATAATTGTTACTTTATCTACAAACATTTTTCAGTTATCAGTTATCAGTTATCAGTTATCAACTATATACAAAAAAAGCCCAGTTTTGAAACCGGGCGTTTTTACATAGGGAAAAGTGTTTTATACAGTCGCGGGAATTATATTCACTTTTTTCTTAGCACTTCTCTGGAATTCAACTATTCCGTCACAAAGTGCGAACAAAGTAAAATCTTTACCGCATCCAACGTTTTTACCAGGATGGATTTTAGTTCCGCGTTGACGGATAATAATGCTTCCCGCAGTTACTTTTTCGCCGCCGTAAGCTTTAACACCCAGATATTGCGGATTACTGTCACGGCCGTTTCTACTACTTGACTGACCTTTTTTATGTGCCATGATATTGCCTCATTATTTTAAATTATATATTATTTTCAGCTATAAAAAGTTTCTATTATAAGCAAACAGAAAAAAGAATATATCCGTTTATCGCCTGATATCAAGTAATAAAACAGGAAAAAGGTAAAAAAAATTAGCAGATAAAAAAAATCTTATAAGAACATCGGGGTAATGCCGGGACCGTTTTTATCTAATTCGTTGCTCTTCAACTGTGAATCAAGCAGCGTTAACAGATCATTTTTATTGTTCGGGAAACGACCTTCGAGCGGAATGGGATTGGAGCGGTGATTTGCCCGGAATACGGTTTTGGCCAGCTCTAAACCGGCAATAATATCTCGTAACTCACTGACCGCCTCATATTCTGAAACCGCCTCAAAACCATCAAACATTTTGGTATTCGGTACTTGTACGAAGCGTAAAGCCGATAAGAGACGCGGCTGCATTTTATTGAGTGCCAAAGCACTAAGTCGAGCGTGTTCCTTAGAATAAGACTTGCCGCCCAGACCGAGCAAAATCATTACTGAACAACGCAAACCGCATGCCTGCGCGCGCTTGACCGCCTCGATCATGACATCAACCTTTTCAGCTTTATTGACTAAATCCAAAACCTTTTGACTGCCGCTTTCAAAGCCCAGGTAAAGGGTACTTAATTTGAGTTTGCGCAGCTCCTTGAGCTGTTCATCAGTCTTGTCCAGAATCGAACTGCCGTTGGCGTAAACATTGACCCGGGTCAGGCGCGGAAAAAGCGAATTCAAGGCAGTAAGATAAGTTTTCAGCATTTCAAAAGGCAAGAGCATAACGTCGCCGTCAGCAAGAAATATCCGGCGGGTATCAGGATAATATTCAGCACTTTCAATAAATTCCGCCAAAGATTCCTCCATACTGCGCAGAGAATATCGCACCCCTTTATACATACCGCAAAAACGGCATGTATTATGAGGACAACCGTAAGCAACCTGAAAAATCAAGCTGTCAGCCTCGACCGGAGGTCTGAATAATGGTTCTTTGTATTTCGGCATATTAGTAGCACTACTCTTTTTTCTTGAATTTGAACTGTCGTCCTGGTTCGGGAACTTTGTTGTTTGCTTTTAGGCGGTAGCGTTTTTCTCCTAAATTCCGGCGTATTTCATCTAACAATTCACTGCTGACTGTTACCTTGAATTTATGACCGGCTTCGATGAAAACGTATTTGTCGTCCAGACATGAAATACATAAAATAACCGTGGTATCGCCTGGATGATTATGACAAATCCGCAATAGCTTTTTCAGGTCATCGCTATTATTGGAACCTTCAAAGAAATGTACATGGATTTCCTCAGTATACTCTTTTGTAACCTCTTCCATAGGGACAACTTTTTGCACGACCAGACCAACCTGTCCGGTTTCTTCATTTTTTCGCGTCAAAGCCTCGATCAGAATAGGCATATCAGATTCCAATTCAATCCGATCCTTTTCAAGCTGTTCCAGTCCCGAAGCGTAAATCATTGCTTCATGTGAAGTGTCCAAGTCTTCAAAATCCAGAATTCCAAATGGTTTACCTGATTTTTTTCCGTAGCGTTTGGAATAGCTTTTGACAATCCCTCCTACCCTGATACCAATATTATCTTCAAGGTCGTTGAGATTTATCAGTTTTACTGTCGAATAAGTTTCAACAGTATCATAGTATTTTCCCAGCGGATGACCGGTTATATAAAAACCAAGTAATTCTTTTTCGTATTTAAGTATTTCATTTTCATCAAATTCAGGAATATCCGGCACTGGTATGGAGCAAATTTCATCCTGTTCCGAATCATCAAGCATATCAAACAATGAACCCTGCCCCGATAAACGGTCTTTGACCCTTGTCGCCGCATATCCCATCGTAGCGTCAGCCACTGCCAGAATTTGCGAGCGGCGCAAACCGAAAGTATCAAAGGCACCGGCTTTGGCGAAATGCGTTATCACCCGGGTATTCATCGCTTCGCCGCAGCGTTCGCAAAAATCTAAAAAGTTTTCAAATTTACCATCCTTGCGGGCTTCAATAACTTTTCCGGCGGCGGCTTCACCACAGCCTTTCACAGCTCCCAGTCCAAAACGAATTGAATCACCGTCCACCGAAAAATTAATTCCGCTGGTATTAACGTCCGGAGGCATTACATTGATTCCCATCTCGCGGCATTCAGTCATGAGAAAAGAGATTTTTTCAGCGTTGTCAATTTCAGCGGAAAGTACTGCCGCCATAAATTCAACCGGATAATTAGCTTTGAGATAAGCGGTTTGATAAGCGATTACAGCGTATGCGGCACTATGCGATTTATTAAAACCGTAGCCCGCGAATTTACTGATTTTTTCCCAAATATCATTTGCGGTTTTTTCATCGATCCGGTTATGTTCCGCACAGCCTTTTACAAATTTTTCATTTTGTTCGGCCAGTACATCAATTTTCTTTTTGCCGATAGCACGACGCAAAATATCAGCTCCGCCGAGGCTGAATCCAGCCAGCACCTGCACCACTTCCATGATTTGTTCCTGATAAAGCATGATGCCGTAGGTTTCTTTCAACAAATCTTCCATTTTCGGATGATCGTATTCAATTGCTTGTTCGCCTTTTTTACGCGCGATAAATTCAGGAATAAACTGCATCGGGCCCGGTCGGTAAATCGCAATCAAAGCAATAATATGTTCGAGCGTTTCCACCCCGAACTGACGGCAGAGATTCTGCATGCCGGTAGACTCAAGCTGGAACACTGAAATAGTATCGCCCCTGTTGAGCAGCGTAAAGCTTTTTGCGTCATCCAGCGGTATATCGTCAATATCAATATCCATATCACGGGTTTGCTTGATATTATCCAACGCAGTTTGAATAACAGTCAAAGTCTTCAATCCTAAAAAATCCATTTTCAACAAGCCCAGGTCTTCGCAGGGCACCGCCGGAAACGAAGTTATTATTTCGCCTTTAGCCCCGCGTGTCAATGGAACGAGGTTGTCCAGGCGCTGGTCGCCGATGATAACTCCCGCCGCGTGGATTCCCATCTGGCGGTTAATGCCTTCGAGAACTGTAGCATATTTAAAAATTTCCTGCACATAAGGTTCAGAGTCAAGAAGTTGACGCAAGTCGCTGGATTCCCTCACTGCTCTTTCCAGGTTCATCTTGGGGTCGGAGATAATAAGTTTAGTAATGCGGTCGCTTTCTTCAAAAGTATGCCCCAAAACCCGCGCGACATCTTTAATTACCGCTTTAGCTTTCAAGGTTCCGTAAGTTCCAATCTGCGACACGCTTTCCTTGCCGTACTTATCACGCACATATTCAATAACCTCGGAACGGCGTTTTTCGCAAAAGTCAATATCAAAGTCAGGAGGGCTGATACGTTCAGGATTCAGGAAACGTTCGAAAAGCAGTTTGTATTTAAGCGGGTCAATATTAGTGATGCGGGTCAAATACGCCACCACACTTCCCGCGCCTGAACCGCGCCCCGGCCCTACAGGGATTTTCTGTTTACGGGCATAATCGATAAAGTCAGCGACCACAAGGAAATAACTGCAGTAATTTGAATCATCAATAACGCCGAGTTCATAATCCATGCGGTCAACAATTTTCTGCTGTTTTTCATCTAAAGCATCCAGCTTGCGCGGATCAAATTTGTAACGCTCAAGCATATTGCTACAGCAAATATTACGTAAAAACTCTTTTTCCGTTACATTTGGTTCATTGATTTCATAAACCGGATAATGATTGACCTCCGGCGCGAATTTAAATTCAATTTCACAGCGGTCGGCGATGCCGACAGTATTAGTTACGGCTTCGGGTATTTCCTTGAAAATCTCTTTCATCTCATCAGGGCTTTTAAAATAATATTCAGGTCCCGAAAATCTGAAATGTTTAGGGTCGTCAAGCTTCGAGCCGGTCTGGATGCAAAGCATAATCTCATGGGCTTTGGCGTGTTCTTTGCGCAAATAATGCACGTCATTAGTAGCGACCAGCGGCAAATCCAGTTTTTTCGACAACTCGACAATACCGCGGTTAGCAATTTTTTCTTCCTCAATGCCATGATCCATGACTTCCAGATAAAAATTATCTTTGCCGAAAATATCAGTATATTCGCCAATCTTTTT
>DAOWBJ010000196.1 GCA_030634125.1 Victivallales bacterium | reverse complement strand
GAAACACGATACTGCCTGAAAAATCTACCAGAACTCCAACCAACTCATAGGGGGAAAAAGAAATTCCAATCGAACAGCATGAATTTTCATTTAAACTTATAAGTTCTTGAGGACGTCCACGTTTTTTACTGGGGGGTGAGAACCCTAAAGGTTTAACAAAACCTTCAGCTATAAGAAATCTGCTTATACGTGTAATTGTAGTTCCATCACAATTGAGAGTCTGAGTTAATTCTGAGCGGGACATAGCTCCTCGTTGATAGAGAAGCTTAAGTACCGCATAGCGGTTCTCTCTTTTTATCTGATCATTATTTTTAATGTTTTTATTTGTTGGCATCTAACAAATATACAATAAAAGCAAAAAAAAGCAAAAAAAACTATTGACAAAATAGTAAAAACGATTTATACTATATTATAGCACCATGCTAATAAATAACGAAAAAGAGATTTTAAATGAATTCTTATGAACGAGTAATAGCTACATTGCGTGGAGAAAATGTGGATTGCGTTCCTTGCGCTGAAATGTTTATTGATCCAAAAGTTATTGATAAAATCAAACCTGGAATATCTTATTTTGATTTTGTTGACGAGGTCGATATAGATATTGCCACATGTCTTACTATAGCTGATCCGACGGATAAAATTCAGTGGATTGACCAAGTCAATGGTCTATGGCGCGACAAATGGGGGGCTGTTCAAAAAAATGATGGCGATGTTCTATCTGTTGTTATGGAGCCGCCTATTATTGATTCCTTGGATGATTTGGAAAACTACGAAGCACCAGCCCCTGAAAAAGCACATGTCCTTGAAGATGCCGAAAAATTAATTGAACGATTCAAAGGCAAACGAGCTATTGCGGTTGTTGGTGAAGCAGTATTCGCACCTATACAATATATGCGGGCTGGATTGCAGAACTTGGTGTTAGATTTTTATGACCGACCGGAATTGGTCAGAAAAATGGTTTCTATTGCCGTTGAATACCACAGCCAGCTATACTCCAAGCTCATCGCAATGGGCGTGGATATTGTATTTCTCGGTGATGATTTTTGTGCAAAACACGGTCCAATGATAAGTCCTGAACATATTCGAGAGTTTATATTGCCAGGTTTTAAGCAAGTTGTAAAAGCTATAAAGGATGCGGGTGGTTACTGCATCAAACACACCGATGGCGATATCTATAAAATAATTCCCATCCTCAAAGAGGCCGAGGTTGATATGCTCGGTCCGCTTGAGTCTCCATATATGAACCTTGCGGAAGTTCGTGATAAGTATGATGTGGGGGTAATGGGTAATATTAATGTTGACCTCTTGAGCAGGGGCACTGTGAAACAGGTAGAAGCGGAAACAAAGAAAGTTATTGAAAGCACTGCGCCAGGCGGCAGATTCATTCTTTCATCAGGGAATTCTATTTCAAGTGCCGTTAATCCCGAAAACTTAATGACTATGATAAAAACATGCAAAAACTATCATCTATAACAAGGATTGAAACAATGAAAGGCAGACTTGAAGGGAAAATATGTGCGATTACAGGTGCCGGTCGCGGAATTGGACGTGTTGCTGCTGAACTTTTTGCCGCAGAGCGGGCAAAAGTATTTATCCTCGAACTTGACGAAACAAGCGGTAAGGCGGCAGAAAAACAAATTCGCGTGAATGGAAGCTTGGCACATTACATTAAATGTGATGTTTCCTGTTATGATTCTGTGCAGAACGCATTTAGGCAAATTGAAGAAAACACAGGAAAACTTGATGTGCTTTTTAATAACGCATCTGTTTATCTTGCGGGGAAAGACAAAAAAATAAGCGATATTGAACCTGCGATATGGTCGAAAGTTTTGAACATCAATCTGAATAGCATTTATCACTGTTGTCGTTTCGCAATTCCTCTTCTGCGTAAATCTGGTGGTGGTTCAATTATTAATACTGCATCCAGTGCTGCCATTACCGGTATTCCCAAATGCGATGCCTATACTGCGAGCAAGGGGGCTACGGTTGCTCTTAGCCGTTCAATGGCAGTAGAATACGGTCCTGAAAACATAAGGGTTAACTGCATTGCCCCTGCTGCGATTGCTACTGATATGGTTAAACAGTCAAATCCAGACGGAGATGATTTTGATACTTCAGCATTCATCAACCTTCGTACTCCGCTCCGCCGTTGGGGCAAGCCGGATGAAGTGGCAAAACTTGCTCTTTTCCTAGCATCTGACGAATCTTCGTACATTAACGGGACAGTCATTGCTGCTGATGGTGGAATAACCATTAGTGGCGACCTTTCCAAGCCAACACCCCGCACGTTACAGCCTCACAAAAAATATCAAAGATACAGCAAGAAAGGATTTGCAAAAAGGAATGTAATGGCAATGGAACAATAATAACAACAATGATTAATTAATTAATTAATTAAGCACAACTCCAAAACAAGAAAAGGATGAAAAATCATTGTCTGGCGAGGAGGTAAAGGAACAGGATATCTGGATAAAACAGGAAAAAAAGAAAATATCATTATCTAATCATAACAAAAATAACAATAATCAAACTTAGGAAACTTTTTTATGAACAAAGAAGAAATCATTTGCTGTAAAGAATTAGCAAACAATGTCCGGAAGGACTGCCTTAGAATGGTGAACCGTGGCAAAAGCGGACACATCGGCAGCATGTTATCAATAGCTGACATTTTGTCGGTTCTTTACACTAAAATATTGAATGTTTCAGCAGGCGAACCGCGAAAAGAAGATCGTGACCGTTTTATTGTCAGCAAAGGACACGGGGGAGCGGCGGTTTTTGCAACATTGGCGGAAAAAGGTTATTTCCCGCTTGAATGGCTCAAGACATATTATCTTGATAACGGAAAATTAAGCGGACACATTTCGCATCATATTCCCGGTGTCGAGTTTTCAACGGGCTCACTGGGACATGGAATGCCGGTTGCCTGTGGAATGGCTATGGCGGCAAAGCAGGCAGAAAACACACACCGGATATTTTGTCTGGTCAGCGATGGTGACTGTAATGCCGGTTCTACATGGGAAGCAATAATGCTTGCCGGGCAACACGGCTGGGACAATCTTGTCATGATTGTGGATTATAATCGTTTGCAGGCGTTAGGAAAATCCGAAGACGTTATAAATTTAGAACCGCTCGACAAAAAACTTGAGCTTTTTGGCTGGGCGGTAAGAAAAGGTGATGGTCATAGCATAGATGATATCGAACAATGTTTGAGCAATCTGCCGGAAACACAAGGCAAACCGACCGCAATAATTTTTAGAACAATAAAAGGCAAGGGCGTAAGCTTTATGGAAAATGATTTCAACTGGCACTACGGAGGACTAACCGACGAACTCCTTGAAAAAGCATTAAAAGAAGTGGAGGTGTCCTCATGAGAAAAGCATTCAATCAGGAACTTTTTAAAATAGCGAAAAAAGACCCGAAAGTTTTTATGGTGCTTGCGGATATAGGATACGGTGAAATCGAAGATTTCGCGGAAAATTTCCCCAGCCGTTTTATCAACTGTGGAGTGGCGGAACAAAACATGACCGGCGTAGCCTGCGGAATAGCCATGGAAGGCAACACAGCTATCACATATTCCATCGCTAACTTCCCTACTTTACGCTGTCTCGAACAAGTGCGTAACGACGTTTGTTATCACGACGCTAACGTTAAAATCGTAATTATCGGTGGCGGCATGGCGTATGGACCATTGGGTATATCTCATCACTCGACTGAGGATCTAGCGATAATGCGGGCGCTGCCGAATCTGGTTGTTTTAGCTCCCTGCGATATTTCCGAAGCGCGTGCCGCGACCCACGCGATGATGGCGTATAAAGGACCAGTTTACTATCGCTGTGGCTACAAAGGTGAATTAGATATTCATGATTCAGAAATCGGCTTTGAAATAGGCAAAGCTATAACCGTAAAAGATGGTTCAGACGCAACCGTTATTTTCACGGGAACTATCGGCTATAACTGTAAGCTGGCAGTTGAACAACTCGAAAAAGAAGGAATAAACTGTCGATTAATCAGTATGCACACAATCAAACCGATTGATAAAGAAGCAATAGTCAAAGCGGCAAAGGAAACTGGTGCTATTATAACAGTGGAAGAACACAACATTATGGGCGGACTCGGCGGAGCGGTAGCGGAAGTGCTGATGGACGCGGGAGTTGGCAATATAAAATTCAAACGTATGGCATTACCCGATGTAAATGTAAGCAAAATCGGTTCACAGGAATGGCTCCGTGACCAATACGGTCTTGGAGTAAAAGACATAATTATCGAGCTAAAAGGGGTATTATTATGAATAATTCTATAAGTCGCTGTATAATATAATAAAATAAGGAGGATTTTTAATTAAAATTAGTGTTTTTTAGTAATTTAGACCAAACAAATTATTAATAAAAGAGAGCCAAAATTTTACAATCGGCTCAATCTAAAAAGGAGAACTGAAATGAAAACCAAAAGAAGCAGAAAAAGTCGCAAGTTGTTCATTGTGAGTAATTTCACACTCATTGAATTGCT
>DAOWBJ010000122.1 GCA_030634125.1 Victivallales bacterium | reverse complement strand
TGCTTTATTTCTTTTTCTTTTTTTTCTGCAAGAAGTTTTCTTTCTTGTTCGCGTTTTATATGAGCCTCTTTTTGTTCTCGTTCACGTCTCATACGTGCTTCTTTCCATTTTTTTTCGCGCGCTAAACGTGCTAAACGAAGTTTTTCTTTTTCTTCTTTTCTTTCATTTTCTAATGCTAATATAATTCTTTTATTTTTTTCAGCTCTAATAAGATTATTATGAAATTTTTGTAAGTCTTTTCGTAATCTATTTGCATGGGATAATTTGTGACCCCAAAAAAGACAAAATTCTTTTGTTGTTCCACTATATCTATCATATTCTTTGGACAATTGCGCAGTGTGTTTAATTGCAGATATTGCTTTACGGTAGTCTTCTTGTTTTCCGGATATTTTATATTGCCTTATTACATCTTCTGATTTATCTATACTTTTTAATATTTCTGACATATTTTCCAACATGTTTACTCTTTCTGTGCTTATTTTCATTTCGTTACATAATCTGAGCTTTACATTTATTTCTTTATCTGCATTTTCATAATCACCTTGCATAAGGTTCTGCTCTATTTCTTTATAGTAAAATATACCTGCTAGGTCATGTAAGCTTTTTGCAGTTTCACATCCCATGCTACAGATTAAAGCAGTGCATATAATCATTACTGAAAGCCTGTTGATTCTCTTTTCCATTTTCAGTACTCCTGTTAGTTCAACAAAAAAAGGCGTGCCCAGTTCATACACGCTCGCGGTTGACCAAAACCGATACACACATACAAAAAGAACACGCCAAACGGTGTTCTTCCTGTTGTTATTATGTGCATTGAAGAAGTTGGTCATTCCGAGCATTTAACAACTGAAAGCTATATTAAATTGTCTTAATTATTTTTTGCTGTTTTATTTTCCTTGTTAATGGTTTAAAAAATATAACTGCGTCCTGTTTTGTTAAATTACACTAATAGAAACATTTTACAAATCATGAAGTAAATTAACTGGAAACAGACAAAATCACTATTACAATGCGTAAAATAAAGCTTTTGTGGGTTTAATTGCTTTATTTGTGGTATTAATGCTTTTATAGTTCCCGAAACTTAAAAAAATATTCTGCCTGAAATATATTTGTTTTAAGCACAAATAGACTTGTGGGTCTTTTGTGGTATTAAATCGCTCAAAACAGTACGAAAACAAAGAAAAACAAAGAAACAGTTTGATAAGCTTGAAATGCTAATTTGAGGCTAAAAATGGCGGAGGGAGTGGGATTCGAACCCACGGTGGCTTGCACCACGGCGGTTTTCAAGACCGCTGCCTTAAACCAGACTCGACCATCCCTCCGCTTGAAAAGCAGAACTCATAATTTGCCTTAAAAAAGATAAAATACAAGCTCTATTTTGTAATTTTATGATTTTTCTTTGCGTTGTCCCACTTACAAAATCAGGAGCGAAAATATCATAGCGAAAATCGCAACAGTTTCAATAATACCAACAACTATTATATTATTAACAAAACCTTTATTGGTTTCAGCAAATGAGTCACATGCACCTGCTGCCGCTTTCCCTTGAAACCAAGCAGAACAACCCATCGCAATACCTCCTGTAATTCCAACTACTAAATACAAAGGCCAACGTTCAGGAGTTGTTGCTACCGCTGCTTTAATGAAAAATAATAAAATCATTCCATAAATTATTTGAGTAAATGGTGCTCCAGCATAGATTAATAGTAGAAATGGTGCCGGTTTATTTTGGGCATAACATTTTTTCCATGCTCCAACAGCTGAACATCCTGCTAATCCTGTTCCAATTGCAGAACCCATTGCCGCAAAACCTACAGCTGCATAAGCTCCAGCTTCGCCGAGTGATTTTAAGATAATTGCTGAATCCATGAGATACTCTCCTTTTTGTTCATGATTATTTTTTCTTAAATGGTTTAAATTCTATGCCTGCCCAGGTAAGGCCGACATGATTCGAAAATTCTAAAGTGTTTAATCGTATACCATGTACCAGAACACCCATTAAACATAATGCTATATTCAAACTATGTCCTAATAATATAACCAGTCCCCCTCCTAAGAAGCATAATGGAATCATCCACCAGGAAAGATCAGGTATATTTATCAAGCTTCCACCCATGCCATTAAAACTACTAGCTATTTGATAACCAGCTAAGCCAACTGCAAATAATCTTATATATGACAAAAGATCAACAAAGCTGTTTATAATACTGAAGGGGAAATTGAATGCTTCGCCGACGTTTCTCCAGTTGACGTCGCAGAAAACAATTAATATAAAGCCGACGCCATAGAGATAATACATATAAACCGGGAAAGCTCCCGGATACACAAGCAACTTGACCGTCAGGAAAAAGTTACCGCCCAACAGTAGTATCCAGCCTAATTGCCCAAAGGCTTTACGGACTTTACCATGGACTATTGCCTGCCAGATATGCCCCATTGATAACTGTGCTATGGCAATAATAAAGCATATAAACATCACATTAGCCCTTTTTAAAACAGGATCCGCTTCTGTCAGGAACTTGATTCCGGGTGCGGATAAACCAAACCAGTTGCCGCTCAAAGCACCCCAGGTAATTGTTGATAAACTCAGAACCATAGTTAAACGTAAAGCCAGTTTTACTTTAGCACTTTTGCCCTTGATTAATTTCATCGCGGTCAGCGTTCCGATCAGGAACAGCGAACCGTATCCCGCGTCTCCGACGATTATACCAAAGAAAATCGTGAAGAAAAACAATACACCCACACTGACATCGATTTCGCGATAACCTGGTGAAATTCCGAGGAATTCAAACAATGGCTGAACCATTTTAAAGACTTTCGGCAGTGTAATCAAAGTCGGCACCTGGTCTTCCGTGTCCGGGTCTTCGATCAACAAAGCCCAGCCGTGTTTTTTCGCGTATTCATTTACTTCATCCATTCTGGTTTCAGGTATAAAACCTTGAACTGAAATAATTTCTTCGTGATCCGCCATACTGTCCCGGGCGGACAGGAATTCCAAACGCTCTTTGACTTCAGCACAATAATTTTTGATTACTGATGCCTGACATGCCAGCGAATCCAATTCTTTGTTAATCATATCACGTTGAGCTTCAGCTTTTTGCAATTGTTCTTTGACTTGATTCAAGCTTTTATCTTCCGGCAGAACCGCCAAAGCTAAATTTTTTGTGTCCAGTTCACTCTGTGATAAAACAACAAATCGAGTAAGCGCTTTATCAGAGTTGACTTCCTCAACTGTTATATCTTTCCGCTCCAAATATTCAGCGTAAACCTTGTGCGGAGCTTCGCAGCAGTAAACATAAATACCGCCAGCCGCCAGTTCCCTGATGGTTTCAGGTGAAAAATTACCCCACGGACCTAAAGCTTCCTCCATGCGGTAAAAAGTATCAATTTCCTGTCCTATAGCGGCAAGCTTAGTCATTTCATGTGAAACTTTGTCGTAAAGCTGTCTCGGCAAAAATTGATGATCCGGCGCTTCTTCAGTATTTCCAACCCGCGCATCCAGACATCTTACACTTTTTTCGACATTAGCCAGCAAGGTCTGCATATCCGCGCGCTCGTCTGATTCGTTGAGTTTCTCCGCCACAATATGCAAAGCACCAAGATAACGGATTTCACGCAAGCTTGTTTCGCGTTCAGCAGCCAGACATAGAAGCGTAACTTTTTTCATGGGAATTATCATGCCTGCGCCTCCTGACTTTTGCGTTTAGCTATTTTAGAACGCACTACTCCGGCGGTATCGACATCACCCAGATAAATACGGATAACCCGCATATTTTCTTTGCACTCAGGTATTTTTACTTTTTCAAACAAATTCACCCGTTGCGTGGTTGTCCGCAATTCTTTAGCTAACAAACGATATTGTTCTTCCAGAACTTTATGTGCTTCCTGCTGCGCGATAAGCTTTTTCAACATTTCTAAAGCATCGTCAATCCAGCAGTCTTTTTTGAACAGATCGTATTCAGCCACTTCAAAATTAGCTTTTTCGAAGACCGGCACATTCACCCCGGCAATATTGGTCGTGCCTTTATCGACATCCGTCAATTTAAGCAGGGCCGGCAGTAATTCCAAGCCGTCTTCGTCTCCGAACAAAGCGATCCAGGCATTAAGGCTTTTGCGGGTCTTTTCCTGTTCATCGACGTTCGCGCGCAAACGTGCCGCGCTTTTGCGCATTTCCATCTGCAACTGCTGCTTTTTGAGCTGCAGCGTAGGCAGGAAGCGCGAAAACTGCTTAAAAGCGTTTTGCTGGCTTTTCAGTTCTGTTTTTGTAAGTTTTAGTTTTGCCATAATTCCTTCAAACCGGCTTTGCCGGTATTTGAACATCGAACATCGAACGTTCAACATCGAACATCGAATAAATTAATAATCTATCAATTATAAATTTTATAATAGTTAATGCCATAAATCAACAGTAAACGGCGGCAAATACGCCTGAATTTACATTATTATGTGTTCTTGCCAAAGCACTCGCTTGCTTTACGAGTTCTAAAATTGATGGATCTTCCGCTATTTGATCCTGCACCCATTTTTCTGAGAGCATGTCAGACCGTTTGATGCTTACTGATTCAAGTTTCATGGAGTTCCTTTCTGTAACATTCTTTTATTATCATTTTTAATTTTACTCGTTTTTATGCTTGAAACAAATATTTTTATCAATTCTTCTGTTTCTTTTAATATATCATTTAGTTTTTCGACTGGCTTAATCAATGGTATTCGTTGAATAAGCATAAGCCATCTTTTTGTTTCTCTTAATTCTTTCAATGAAATACGTAATTTATGAACAAAATCATTTGGAGATTCAGCGGCCTGAGCTTCTCCATGATTAGGATAAGGCGATGTCCCTGAACGTAATAATTGTCCTGCTACATGATTTCCTGTTCTCGTATTGGGTAATTTTTCTACGAGTTTGACTATTCTAACAGAATAATTCAATAAACGTTCTTCTAAATCGTATTTCTTTTTGTTCACTGTTTTCCTTTATTCGATGTTCGATGTTCGATGTTCGATGTTGAACGTTCGATGTTCGATGTTCATTCTTTTATTATTCCGACCAGTATTCTTGCAGAAGGTCGGTTTTGATACCGGTTTCAGCTTTATCAAAACATTCAGCCAGAGTCTGCCAACCCAGATCAAGAGCTTCTTCAAGCGGGATGTTGACCGAAAGATCCATCATGCGTTTTTCAAACAGTTTACCGTATTTGAGTAATTTATTGTCCCACGCGCTCATCGTGAAGCCCATGGATTGTTTTTCCAAAGTCTCTTTGTAATCAGCGTACAAACGAATCATGGTATCCATAATTACGCGGTGGTCATCGCGGGTGTCGGCGTTAACCTGCTGTTTCAGGCGGCTGAGTGAACCGAAAGGCTCAATACGTCCGTTGCGCAGATAAAACTGTCCTTCCGTAATGTAACCGGTATTATCGGGAATCGGATGCGTTACGTCATCACCCGGCATCGTAGTCGCCGCGAGAATAGTAATAGAACCGGCTCCGTCAAAGTCAACAGCTTTTTCATAACGGGAAGCTAACTGACTGTACAAATCGCCGGGATAACCACGATTGGACGGGATTTGTTCCATTGTGATGGCAATTTCTTTTTGAGCGTCCGCGAAGTTCGTCATGTCGGTCAGCAGAACCAGAACACGTTTGTTGTTCAGCGCATAGCTTTCGGCTACAGCCAAAGCCATATCAGGAACGAGCAGGCATTCCACCACCGGGTCGGATGCGGTATGGATAAACATAATTGACCGCGACAAAGCACCGTGTTCGTCGAGAGTATTTTTGAATTTCAGATAATCATCGTATTTCAGTCCCATGCCGCCGAGGATGATAACGTCCACCTCCGCCTGCAAAGCTATTCTGGCGAGCAGTTCATTGTATGGTTCACCCGCTACGGAGAAAATCGGCAGTTTCTGTGACTCGACCAGAGTATTAAATACATCAATCATCGGGATACCGGTACGAATCATGTTTTTAGGGATAATACGTTTCGCCGGGTTAACCGAAGG
>DAOWBJ010000188.1 GCA_030634125.1 Victivallales bacterium | reverse complement strand
ATTGACGAATACAAAGACAGCAATTATATTCTTAAAGAATTACTGGATTTAGAAGTTGGCATTGACAGTTCATTTGAAAAAATAATCAACTCAATGCCATAGGACAAATGCCAGCACCGGACAGATGCCCTTATTTACATTAATAAAAATTCATCATAATTTTCAGGAGAGATAAATTCCGTTTGAGTTTCTGGATAGGCTAAACGAAACGCGTTAGAAATTTTATGCTTTGCCTTGAGATTCCACTTGAATTCCCAGGCGGAAAGTTTTCCGTTGTTCTCTTCAAGATAATCAACTTCCTGTTGGGTGGTTGTTCGCCAAAAATACTGTTTTGGATATTTCCCGTGGTTCGCCAATGCCTTCAGTCTTTCCGAAATTAAATAATTTTCCCACAATGCGCCAACATCCGTTCGTGATTCAATTGGGCTGAAATTACCAAGCACGGCATTTCTTATGCCATTATCATAAAAATAAACCTTGCGTCCTTTACGTATTTCATTTCTGGCGTTACGACTGAAAGCCGGGAGGACAAATATGACATAAGATTTTTCCAGTAGATCAATATATTTTTCAACAGTTCTTCTGTTGGCACCAACTAAATTTCCAAGTTCGTTTGTGGAGACTTCAGACCCCAATTGTAAAGCTAATGCTCGGATAATTTTCTCCAACAACATTGGTTTTTTTATGTATTCAAGCATCAACAAGTCTTTATACAGGTAACTGCCGGTAAGCAAGCGGAGTAATTCATTTTCTTCCCCAACGCGGGTAACGATTTCCGGATACGCTCCGTATACCAGCCTGTGTTTGAGCATACGTCGTTCTTCAAGCAATCCAAATTCCCCAGTCATCTCCTCAAATGCAAATGGATAAAGGTGAAACTCGTATTTCCGCCCAGTAAGCGGTTCACTGGTTTTGTCAGCTAATTCAAACGCTGAAGAACCGGTTGCAATCAATTGAATATCCGGTAGCTGGTCAGTGATCAGTTTCATGGTCAAGCCGATATTGGGAATCCGCTGGGCTTCGTCAATAACAACTAAGCGTTTTTTCCCGAAAAATGCTTTAAGACGGGTTGAAGTTATTTCCGACAGCAAGTCGCGAACATCCGGCTCGTCTCCATTGAGTATAAGAACGGAATCCGGTTCATCTTTGGTAATTTGCTGAACAAGAGTGGTTTTACCGCTCTGCCGTGGACCGTATAGGATAATAGCTTTTCCTGTAAAGAGGCGTTGCTTTATTTTGTTTTCAAGAGTTCTTTTCAGTAACATAATTAACCTCCAATATATGATTAAATTAAACCTGTAATGCCAAAATATCACCATGTTGTGTTATTTCAATACCATAATATTAGATTTTTGCATTATTTTTTAGAAATATTCTATACGGTCTGTGAAAGTTTTTTCTTTCGGATTTGATGCGGTCGTAGGAAATTGGTGGGTCTGTTTCATCATCGACAACACTATTAGCCAACATGCTAAGAAAATAATCTAAGGGCACTTGCTGAATTCTTTAATATGGATATTTCAGCCTACTGATGAGCCGGTGGGAATATCTCCATCGAGGGTGATTAGCTTTAAATCCTTGCCGTCTTTGGCGGCTAAGAGCATCCCTTGAGATTTTATTCCGCGGATTTTGGCTGGTTTCAGGTTGGCTACAATAACTATGTTTTTTCCGACCATCTCTTCGGGCGTGTAAAATTGTGCTACCCCGGCAACCAGTTGACGTTCTTCTTCGCCGACTTGAATCTGCAGTTTTAACAGTTTGTCTGTGTCTTCAACTTTTTCGGCTTCCAGAACTTTCGCGGTTTTTAATTGTGTATTGAAAAATTCATCAAATGTAATTAAACCCTCGCCAGGCGGCTCGGATTTCTTTTCTTTTTTCTGCTTCTTTTCAGGTTTTTGTTCTTCCGGCTTGATACGCAAAAACAATGCGTCGAGATCGTGCATTTGCAGGCCGCTTAAAATATTCTTATCCTGCTTAAGAGTATCCAAATGTCCTTCGCCGGCTTCTTTTATGCCGAGGGCATCACGCAAGGCGGTCATTTTGTCCGGCATGACCGGATCGAGCAGGATTGAAATTTTACGCAAGGCTTCGGCAACGCAATATAGAACAGTATTCAAACGTCCGGTTTCGCCTTTTTTAGCCAAAGTCCACGGCGCGGTTTGCTCCATGTAGCGATTTCCGGCACGAACCGCGTTCATGATGTGGTCAAGTCCCTGATTGACGCGCATGGTTTTCAAAGCTTTTTCCATCTCAACGACAGCATTGTCAAGCGCCGCGTTTAATTCATTTTCCGGCGCGGTTAATTCGCCAGGCTGCGGGATAACACCATTGCCGTGGCGCAAAGTCATTTTTACTACGCGGCTTGTCAAATTACCCAGGTCATTCGCCAGGTCGCTGTTGTAGCGCGCGACAAAAGCATCTTCAGTGAACGAAGCGTCCTGTCCCATAGTCATTTCAGCCATTAAAAAATAACGGAAAGCGTCAAGACCGTATTTCTGGATCATGTCCATCGGATTGACGACATTGCCGATTGATTTACTCATTTTGGTGCGGCCGACCAGCCACCAGCCGTGAGCCAGTATGCTTTGCGGCATTTCAATACCCATAGCTTTGAGCATTGCAGGCCAGTAAACGGTATGCGTAGTCAAAATATCTTTGCCGATAAGCTGACAGGATGCCGGCCACCATTTTTTAAACATTTCGTCGTCGCGTCTGTAGCCGATGCCGGAAATATAGTTGATAAGCGCGTCAAACCAGACGTAACAGACATAATCTTTATCGAATGGTAATTCAATACCCCACGCCAGACGTGCTTTCGGGCGGGATACGCACAAATCGCCGAGCGGTTTTTTCAAGAATCCCAAAGTTTCGTTGGCGCGGAACGCCGGCTGGATGAAATCAGGATGCGTTTCGATGTATTCGATCAGCCATTCCTGATAGTTGCTCATGCGGAAAAAATAATTTGATTCGATAATTTCCTGAGTTTCGCGCTGGCATTCAGGACAGCAGAGCTTTTCGTCGAGGTCTTTTTTTGTAAAAAATCTTTCGCATGGAACGCAGTAAAATCCCTTGTATTCGTCTTTGTAAATCAAGTCGCGCTCATAAAGATCCTGCATTATTTCCTGAACGACTGCTTTATGATTATCATCCGTTGTACGAATGAATTTATCGTTTTTAATTTCCAGTTCGCGCCACAATTCCTTAAAACGCACTACGGTATCATCGCATTGCTGCTGCGGTGTCATGCCGTGTTCTTCGGCGGCTTTCTGAACTTTCTGACCGTGTTCATCGGTGCCGGTAAGAAAGAATGTGGTATCGCCGAGTGAACGGTGGTAACGCGCCAGTATATCGGCTACAATCGTAGTATAAGCATGTCCGATATGCGGTTTATCGTTGACATAATAAATCGGTGTTGTTACATAAAATTTTTCTGAACTCATATTGACTCAAGCTTCTTTTGAATTTCTGTTTTGAGTATTGGTAAATATTTTTTAATAGTTCCCCATACAACTAAATCATTGACCATATCATAGCCATGGATTACTTTATTGCGCATATCGATAATTTGTCGTTTATTTGAAATTTGTATGTCGGAATTAAGTTTGTTAATTCGGTTCATAGCTTCGCCTATTATCTCAAACTCCCGTTCGACTGCGCGTCTTGTTTTTCTGTCGTTTGAGTACGCTTCATACTCCATTTCATCCTTGATGTAATTTTCGATCGCATTGATGGATTCTTTGATATCAAAGAGATATTTGTTGATTTTATTCTGCATATAGCAAAACTCTTGTTTTATTCACGGATTCTATAAAATAAGGATTCGACAAACATGTATCGGCTATTAAGTCAACAGGGTGCCTAAATATTTTTTCAAAATCATTAATTGTCTCAAAATAGTTATCAGCATATTCCCCGTAATCCATCGGCTTAAAAGAAACTAATAAATCAATATCACTTGATTTTGTGAATTTATCAGTACACGCAGAGCCAAATAAAAACAGTTCTTTAATATTGTGTGCTGCGCACAATGTTTTTATCTTGCTAAGATTTTCAGTAATGATTTTATTCATTTTTCAAGTTCCATAATTTTATTTACTTAAATATAAATATACATCAATAATTATCGGAATCAATTTTTTAGCTAGAGTTTGTGGCAAGTTAGATGTGAAAAAAGTGTTGCGAGTTGCGGATTGCGGGTTACGAAAAAAAGGCAAAAGATGAGAAACTTTGCTTGCAATGAGGCTGAGCAAGGCGAAAGCCAAGCATTTTTGAAAGAACCATTTTTTTATTTACCGGGGCACCGCACTCCAAAGCGCTTCGCGCAGTTTTTCTGAGATTGTCGCACTATTTTATATATGACATATAAGGCTTATTTGAATTTACCCGGGAATAAAATTTGGCAAGTGCTTTTTTCCACTCTGAATCGGCAGGTTTGACTTTGTAACTTTTCATTAAGGTAAGATAATATGAATTTATATCATATTCAAGGGGGGCGCTGATAACATGATGTTAAAATCTAACATTTTCATGTTCGCGATGTTACTGTTGTCTCAGCAATACAAGCGTTCCCCACCCCTGAGACAGGGGGTGACTACATCATTTGT
>DAOWBJ010000075.1 GCA_030634125.1 Victivallales bacterium | reverse complement strand
CCATCCAGAACTCGAACACCACAAAACGGACAATATTCGTAAGCGTCTGATAACATTCAAGGATGAACTCTTTGTGTTCCTGAAATACACAGCGATACCCCCCACGAATAATCCAGCTGAATTAGGCATCAGGAACGCAGTCTTATTCAGGAAAATAAGCTTCGGTAATATGACCGAAAGAGGCAAACGCAACGTCTCAATCATCATGACAATCATTCGAACAGCAAAATTACGAGCATTAGACCCCACCAAAGTACTGATGGAAATAATGGGCAATAACGCATCCTCTACGCTGCTAGAGCGTTTTTTGCGCCGGGCAATGCCGGAAGCCCCATGACAAAGATAATTCTTCAATAATAATCCGCAGCATGATCCATAAATAACCCGCAAACCTGAAATCATAGTTCTGATTTCGGTGAGGTATCCTGTCTCCGGATAATTATTTTGTTGCTTCTTTGTCATAGTTTTCGCTTCCATTATTACGAAATATTTTTAACTTTTTTCTTATCTGTTAATTTTATCAACTTCCAACACTGTCGTAGTGCCATAAATTTCTGCTCAACTTTATGTGACTAAACTTTTACGCAATACTCTTAGCAAGATAGTCAAAATACCGAATTATATGTTTGCCTATATAGAAAGATAGTCTACATTTGGATAAAAATCAAGTGTTTTTTTGTTTTTTCTAAAAAAAAATTGAATAACATGTTGAAATGTATTGATATATAGTGTATGATTCTACATAGGCAAATTCAAAATAAACGAAACTAATATAAAGGTAAAGTTAATATGGACAAGGTAATCATAATTACTGGTGCTACATCCGGTTTCGGAGAAGCAATGGTGGAAAAATTTGGCAATGCCGGATGTAAACTAGTGCTGGTGGCACGTACTCAAGCCAAGCTTGATGCGACTGTTGAGCAGATAAACGCTGCCGGCGGTGAAGCGGTCGCGGTTTGCGGAGACGTAACGAAAAGCGGGACTTTTGAAAAAGTTCTGGCTGTTGCGCTTGAAAAATTCGGACGGCTTGATGTTCTCATCAATAATGCCGGCGGCGGTATTAAAATCGCTCCGATTGAGGAAATGGACGATGCGTCCATACGGTCATGCCTTGACTTAAATCTAAACAGCGTAATAAAAGCCTGTCGAATAATCGTACCACAGATGAAAAAACAAAAGTCCGGATTGATAATTAATTTGACAAGCGCATGCGCTAAATTTGCCTGGCCGGAATGGAGCGTTTATTCTGCGGCAAAAGCTGGCTTGTCAATGTTGAGTCGTTGTCTGCACGCAGAACTTCGTCCCTTTGGAATTGGTGTTTCAGTAATTGTCCCCGGCGGTTCCAATACTGGTTTTCAAAAAAAATCCGGTATTGATACATTTGAGTGGAACGAAGAAAACGCATTACGTCCTGAACACATTGCTGATGCTGCTTTTAGCATTGTGAATATGCCGCAAGGCGGATTTGTCCCAGAGATGGTAGTCTACGGCATGGAACAGGAAGTAATTCCTTTTTAAAGATGACAAGTTGTAATAACATATTGGCAATTGATGTTGGATTAAGCTTTTGCAAGGCGCTGTTGTTCAATGAAGCCGGAGATGTTATCGCGTCAGCAAGCTGTTCCACTCCGGTTTTAAATCCGGCACATGGATTTTCGGAAATTAATATGACTCATTTATGGGAACTTGTTTCTGGAATCATAAGGCAGGCTGTTGGAACTAAGCCGGTCGCGGCTCTTGGTGTTTCCGCTCATGGCAACGGCATATACTGCCTTGACTCTGACGGAAATCCAGTCGCTAAGGCGCTGACTTCAATGGACAGGCGGGCTGAAAACGAGATAAATCTTTTATCAGACGAACAGAAAGAATTGTTGACAACGCGCTCAACCCAGGGTTTATGGGCTGGACAGCCGGGCATGATCTTGCGTTGGTTAAAACATCATAAGCCGAAAGAATATTCACGCATCGACAAAGTAATGTTGTGCAAAGATTATTTATCATTCATGTTGACCGGAGTGTACGCAACTGATTGGAGCGATATCAGCGCGTCAGGTTTGCTGAATAATCTTTCCGGCGAGTATGATGCTGAAATGCTTGAGGCGATGGAAATATCTGAATTTAACGACAAGCTGCCGCCGGTAATTCGCGCATTTGATATTCGCGGCGGAATTAGTGAATCAGTAGCGGCTCAAATCGGGATTCAATCTGGAACTCCGGTTATTGGCGGCATGTTTGATGTTGACGCATCTGTTTATGGTGCCGGCATTACTGAGCCGGGAACTTTGTGTACTGTTGCCGGAACTTGGAATATCAACACGACTGTGATTGAAACTCCTTGTTTTGACCCGAAAGTCAGACAGTGCATCAGGCGCGGGGATGGTCAGAAATCAATGTTGATCGATTCCAGCGCGACTTCAGCAGTTAATATTGAATGGCTGTTGAAAAAGTTTTTTGAAAATAATATTGGCTATGAAGATTTTTCCGCCGAACTGGAAATTTATAAATGGGATAACAACAGTCCGTACTGGCTGCCCTTTATAAATGGTTCGTTGGATACTGCTGCCCAGAAAGGAGCATTAATTGGCTTGGATGTATCTCATGATTCAAAAGACATGATGGCGGCAGTTGCCGAAGGTATATGTTTTGCGCATCGCTTTCATATTGAGAACATTGCTCAAACCGGAGCGAAGTTTGAGAAAATCAGGCTGACTGGCGGCGCGGCAAAAGATTCATTTTGTCAGCTTTTTTCTGACATTTGCGGCTTCCCTGTGGAAACAGTCAACGAGAAGCAGACAGGAGCCGCGGGGATACGGCTTGCCGCAAATGTGGCGCTTGGTAAATATCCGGACATGACATCGAACGTAACTGTGGAAAGAGAATTTAAGCCGAAGCATAACAATTGGGTTTTATTCAACAAAAGATATGAACGTTTTAAAGAATTAATAAAATATAACTTGTAAACATAATCACAAAAGGAAAAAAGAAATGGATTTTATGAATTTCAAAGATCAAGTGGTATTGGTAACTGGAGCGGCGGGAGCCATCGGCAAAAGTATTGCGGAAGGATTCTGCCGGGGCGGAGCGAAAGTATTCGTTACTGACCTCAAGCAGGAAGCAATTGACGCAACAGTAAAAGAACTTGGCAATTCTGGAGAATGCTGTGGATTAGCGGCGGATGTTACTAATGCTGCACAAGTGAAAAAAGCGGTTGACTCGGCGGCTGAAGCCTTTGGCGGAAAAATAGATATTCTAGTCAATGTAGCAGGAATTGTCGGTCAGGGTAAAGTTGAGGATTTAACTGAGGAAGAGTGGGATAAGATGTTTGCGGTAAACTGCAAAGGAAGCTTCCTTTTTATTCGCGAAACAGTTCCGCTGATGAAAGCTAATAAGTTTGGAAAAATCATTAACTTTTCATCTAAATCAGGCAAAACCGGATCGGCACTGATGAGCCATTATTCAGCAGCCAAAGGCGCGATAATCGGTTTTACCCAGGCTTTGGCTTGTGAACTGGCTGACGATGGAATCAATGTCAACTGTGTTTGTCCGGGAATTACGGAAGATACAGGAGTATGGAGTAACGTTTCCGCAGGATATATTAAAAATCTGGAAATGCCCAGAGTGGAAGTTATCAAAAAATTCAGTGCCAAGATTCCGCTGAAACGATTAGCTAAAATAAAGGATGTGGTCGCCGTAACTCTGTTTATGGCTTCTTCAGGAGCTGATTACATGACCGGTCAGGCCATCAATATAACCGGCGGCCGGGAAATGCACTAAGCGGTCAAGCTTATTTTTTATAAGTTTAACGGCTTCGATTTACGCTCACGATAGCGTTTATCTTGTTATACAATTTATGACTCAAACCTAACTTTAAAGGAAAAATTATGTATACAAAACAACAAATAGCAGCAACAATTGACCATGCGGTATTGAAAGCGGAATTCGTAACAGATGATATTATTGCCGGATGTAAACTGGGTAAAGAATATGGAGTAGCCAGTGTTTGCGTCAGACCGACGGATGTAGCTGTCGCCAGTAAAGAACTGGCTGGAAGCGACGTAAAAGTTTCAGTGGTCGTGGGTTTTCCACACGGATCGAATAAGTCTGAAACAAAGGCTCTGGAGTCAAAACTCGCAATCGAAGACGGCGCGGTTGAAATTGATATGGTGATGAATGTCGGGCAATTTCTTTCAGGCAATTATGACTTTGTACAGAAAGATATCGAAGCAGTTGTCGCTGAAGCCAGGCCGCACAATGTATTGGTTAAGGTCATCATGGAAACCTGCTATCTTTCACCTGAACAAGTTGTCAAAGCCTGTAAATTGTCCGAAGCCGCCGGCGCGGATTACGTCAAGACTTCAACTGGTTTTGGAACCGGTCCCGCAACGCCGGAAGTTATCGACACTATGATGAAGACTGTCGGCAATACAATGGGAGTCAAGGCTTCCGGCGGAGTCAGGACTTATGAGACAGCCGTCGGCTATCTTGACCAGGGATGTAAACGGCTGGGCGTCGGTTCCACAAAAGCCGTTTTAGAGGGAGCAAATGAAGGCGAAGACAGTGGTGGATATTAAAATGAAAAAAATGAAAGCAATAGTGTATCACGCGCCTGGAGATATCAGGCTGGAAGAAATTCCAGTTCCGCTTTGCGGCAAAGATGAGCTGCGGGTAAAAATTGATGCCTGTGCCGTTTGCGGAACAGATTTAAAAGCATTCAAAAGCGGTAACCCGCGAATAAAAGCTCCACAGATAATGGGACATGAATTCACCGGGTTGATAGAGACTGTTGGAGAAGATGTGAAAGATTTTTCCACAGGGGAAAGGGTTGTTATGGCTACTTCTGTCTCCTGTGGCGAATGTTTCTATTGTCAACAGGGCTGGAACAATCTTTGCGCCGATGTCGCGCCGATGGGCTTCACTTATCCCGGCGGCATGGCGGAATATGTAGTGATCCCTGAAAAAGCACTCAGGAACGGGCACGTGATCAAAGTTCCGGCAGGAGTCAAAGCGGAACACGCCGCATTAGCCGAACCGCTGAGCTGCGCGGTTAATTCTCTGCAAAACTGCAATATTGAGAAAGGTGATACTGTAGTCGTAATCGGGGCGGGTCCAATGGGTATCATGAATGCCTGTATTGCCAGAGAGCTCGGAGCCGGAAAAATAATCCTTGCTGAACTCAATGACATACGACTTGCACAAGCCGATGGTTTCGGGGTGGATATTCTGCTTAATCCGCAAAAACAGGATTTGACGGAAATTGTAATGAAAGAAACTGACGGTATCGGCGCGGATGTGGTAATTGTCGCCGCTCCGGCAGCACAGCCGCAGGAACAAGCCCTGGATCTGGTAAGAAAGCGCGGAACAGTCTGCTTATTTGCTTCATTACCGGCAGGAAAGAGCATGCTTTCTCTCGACAGCCGCAAGATTCACTATGGTGAAATACGTGTTGTGGGAACCAGCGATTCAACTCCGGCGCAGGTCGTCAAAGCAGTTGAACTGTTAACCGCCGCACCGGAAATGACTGAAAAGCTGGCGACTCATAAGTTAAAACTCGATGATATTTTAAAATCTTTTGAACTAATGCAGAGCGGCGAATCATTAAGAGTCGTCCTGACAACATAAAAGGCTATAATAATGAAAATATATGGTATAGGAGACTTGTTCATTCCTGCGGAATACATCGAAAACGGTTTCCGCAAAAACAAGCTGAAAGCACAAACTTTCGATTGGGGCATTGATACTTTTGAGAAGCTTCAGAAAATCAATCTGCTAATCGAACAAAAGGGCTGCGAAGCTTACGAAGTAGAGGATTGCCTGCTCGAAAAAATCAAGGATGCTGAAATTCTTATAACGCAATTCTGCCCGGTCAACCGCAAAGTCATTGATAATTGCCAGAATCTTAAAATTATCGGTGTATTGCGTGGTGGATATGAAAATATTAATATTGATTATGCTGCCTCAAAAGCTATAAAAGTTTTTAATACTCCGGGGCGCAATGCCGATGCTGTAGCAGACTTTACGGTAGGCGCTATTATTTGCGAAGCTCGTAATATTGCGCGTGGACATTACGGCATCAAAACCGGCAAATGGATTCGGGAATATTCTAATTCCGGCATAATACCCGATTTGCCGGGACGAACCGTCGGACTGATCGGTTTCGGAGAAACAGGACGCAAAACTGCACAGCGTTTGCGCGGCTTTGATATGGATATTCTAGTATTTGACCCTTATGCCAAAGAGTTTCCCGAATACGTAACTCCGGTTGAAATGAATGATTTGATGAGCAAAGCTGATTTTGTATCTCTGCATGCTAGATTGACTGAGGCAAATAAACATCTAATTAATGCTGAAATGCTTGATTTGATGAAGTCAAACTCATATCTAATCAATACATCCAGAGCAGGTCTGGTGGATGAAGGAGCTTTATATAACGCGCTTGAATCTGGTAAAATTGCCGGGGCGTTTCTTGATGTCTTTGAAGATGAGCCGCCGGGTTTGGAACATCCGCTGGTGCAGTTGGATAATGTAACTTTGACTCCACACATGGCTGGCGGTTCGAATGACGCGTTTCTGAATTCTCCGGTAAAACTAGCGACAGAGCTCAATAAATACTTGCGTGGAGAAACTTGCAGAGGTATAATTAAATTATGAAACTAAATTTAAAAAATAAAACAGCAATAGTTACCGGCGGCAACAGCGGACTCGGCGCGGCGATTTGCGAAGTCCTCGCCGCCGAGGGCGCGAACATCCTGATTAATTATCTGTTCAAGCCGGAAGACGCCAAAGCATTAGCCTTGCGGCTGACTGAACAATACGGTGTCAAAGCTGTAATTGCCAAAGGTGATATTACCTGCGCTGATGATATAGATGAAAATATCAAAACAGCATTAGAGCAGATTGGCAGTTTGGATATCCTGGTAAATTGCGCTGGAGTATGGCCCACTCATTTTGTGAAAGATATGACTGATGCCGATTGGGAAAAAACTGTCAAGATTAATCTTACCGGACCATTCATGTTCGCTAAACGTGTAGTTAATCACTTTATCGACAACAAGGTGAAAGGAAAGATCATCAATATAGTATCGCAAGCGGCATTTCATGGTTCAACCAGTGGGCACGCCCACTACGCCGCCGCTAAAGGCGGTCTGGTAACATTCACCGTTTCACTGGCGCGTGAAGTCGCACAATACGGCATTAGGATCCACTCAAAAATAACTTGGATTTTCAAATTGCTTTCTGTAATACATTTTCCTGTGGGGAAATTGTGTAATTCCATGAGCTATTAATTTTATGTCTTAAAATGTTAAGCTTATCAAGATCTTCTTTTTCGGCTTT
>DAOWBJ010000106.1 GCA_030634125.1 Victivallales bacterium | reverse complement strand
TTGTTGCTTCTTTGTCATGATTTTTGCTTCCATTTTTATGAAATATTTTTCACTTTTTTCATATCTGTTAATTTTATCAACTTCCAGTTCTATGTTCGTGCTATAAATTTCCTGCTCAACTTTTTGACGCTAAACTTTTACATTTTTTCATTCGATGTTCGATGTTCGATGTTCAATTATTTTTGTATACAGCCTTGCCGAGGGCGACCGTTACCGGGTCGTCCTGCTCGTCACAAAATCCTATGTGACTGTGCAGTATCCAGCCTTCCGCGTATTGGAACTCATCGGTCATTTTACCGAAATGCCCGCAGCGTTCCGCCATGTCAATTAAATATGAATCAAGCCCCTGACTGGAATCAAGCCATTCCTTCTGGCTGCGATGACAAGCGAGCATTTCTTTCTTGGTCTCAATAGTGTTCGTTACGTCAACCAGAATTTCAGGGATTATTGGATTTTTCAATTGATCGGTCAAGCTGTGCGGCATTGAATGATAAACCCTTACTTTACCGTCAATCGCGGGGTGCGCCGGATTGCATTTAAAGTTGGTCATACCGCGGCAGAACGCGGCGGAAACCGCCAGGCGTTCTGAATTGACATGGTCTTCCATATAATCATAAGGACCATGAGTCAAAATAATTTCAGGAGCGACTTCCCGAACAATCGGTACTAATTTTTCAAGCGTATCCTGGCAGTAGAATACTTCCAGATCATCGCAAAGACTTTCGTGAAAATGAGCGCCGATTACTTTACATGCCTCAATCGCCTCCAGACGGCGCATCTTGACGATAGTTTCGTAATCATATTGATTCGTCCCCAGGGAACCATTGGCGATATTCATATAATGAATTTCGTATCCGGCTTCCTTGAGTTTTATTAATGTACCGACCATCATGAATTCAATATCATCAGGATGACAGGCTATCGCAAAGGCTGTTTTAGCCATGAGTTAACTCCCTGATTAATGCATTTCCACATCGCATGCGCCGAAGCCGTCGCGGAAGAAGCTGAATTGAACGTCAGGATGATCTGAGAGCAATGACATTGGAACAGTTGAGTCAGCCATTTTCTTAGAGATCATGTAAGTAGTCAGACGCATTCCGAATGGATTGTCATGGTGTCCCGGATGCCAGATTGAGATTTTTTCAGACTGCCATGTTTGAACAGGACCGACTGTAACCGCTGAAGAAGGAACGTTTTGAACGGTTCCGCCGCCGGAAGTACGCGCGTTCTGCATCAAAGTGATAGGATGCAGTTCAACTTGACGTGTAGAGAGCTGGCGGTATTCTTCAGGTGTCGGAGGATTATCTTTGTATTTACCTTCACGTTTCAATGGATCATTGAAAGCCCAGTGTTTAGTTTCGCCTTGTCCGCCCTGCATCAGCAGGCAGCGGGCTTTGCCCCATGATTCGATGTATTCGGTCGGGTCTTCTGATGGGAAATGCATGTTTTCCATAGGCATTTTGAGTTCTTCGCTAATTTTGTTGAAGCATAAATCCATATCAGCTTTAGCAAAACCCAATGGGAAATTAATGTCAGCGGCTTTGCCGTCAACCATCCATTCATCCATGCCCCAGAAATGGCAGTTTTTCAAATCCAGATTCATAGCGTTGACCATTTGAGCGACCAGCGAAAGTTGTTCAGTAGGACCGATTGGACCGCAAAGGCCGACCGGATTTTCAGGAGTAGCCTGTTGCCATACTTTAATATATTCGAGAGCTTCAGCGCAGTAAAAGTCCTGAATCGTATCATAAATATTAATTTTGAAACCCGGACGTTCGTAATCTTTGAGTGTGTCAATTGTAATTTTAGCGGCGGCATCGAGAATTTCACGATCTAAAGTTGTGTAATCCCACCATTCCGGTGCGACTTTGCTAAGTGGTCTCATACTTCAAACTCCTTATTAATGTTTTAATTTAGTGGATATTTTCCACTTAATATACAAAAGCTATCCCTTTTCGTCAAGGGCTGAATAACTTTTTTTTTATATAAACGAGGGCGACGTTCGCCTCAAGTGTGGTATTCGGCGTTTATTTTTACGTATTCGTAGGAAATATCGCATGTCCAAACCCAATATTTCGCGTTTCCGGCATTCATGTCCACGGTGATTGAAAACTCGCGGTTTTGTAGAATTTTGGCAAGCTCCACTTCCGGGGTTCCGGCGTCGCCGCCTTTGATAACTACCGCGTGATCATCGTAATTAATATTGACAAGATCAGGGTCGAAATCAACACCTGAATAACCTAATGCCGCGACAATTCTGCCCCAATTCGGGTCTGAACCAAACCAGGCGGTTTTACATAATAAAGAGTTGGCGATTGATTCCGCGCAAACTTTGGCGGAAGCGGCGTCTTTGGCGTTTTCTATGTAAATGGTTACAAATTTGGTCGCGCCTTCGCCGTCCATGACCATTTCGCGCGCAAGCTGCTGCAAAAGCGTTTGCAAAGCATGATAAAATATTTCCGCGTCCTTGGAACCAGCCTTGATTTCAACACCTGAAGCACCGTTAGCCAACATAAGAGTTGTGTCATTCGTGCTCATGTCGCCGTCAATTGTAATACGGTTGAATGAATTCTCAACAGCGCGTCCGAGAAAATCCTTGAGCAATGAGTTATCGATTACCGCGTCGGTGGTGATGTAGCAGAGCATTGTCGCATGGGGTACGTGCATATCAGGATCGATCATGCCGACACCTTTAGTCATTGCGCCAAGAGTTACTTTGCCGGAGCTCAGTTCAATACTTACAGCCGTGTTTTTCGGGACGGTATCGGTGGTCATTATCGCCGCTGCCGCTTCAGCGCCGGAAGTGTAATCCAAAGATGATGCCGCCTTTTTGATGCCTTTGGAGATTATTTCCATCGGCAGTTGAACTCCAATTCTGCCGGTTGAAGAAATAATTACTTCTTCAGGCTGAACGGATAAGTCCCGTGCCGCTAATTCGCACATTTTATCAGCGTTGCTCATTCCTGTTTTCCCCGTGCAGGAATTGGCGTTACCACTGTTTACGACTACCGCACGCAATGTTTTTTGATTCCTTACACGCTCGCGTCCCAGGAGAACCGGGGCAGCCGCGAATACACATGAAGTAAATGCAGCTGAAAAATTTGCCGGGGTATCCGAATAAATCATTGCCATATCCGGAGCGCCGCTTAGCTTTAAACCAGCGGCAATCCCGGAGGCTTTGAAGCCTGCCGGAGAAGTTATGGAGCCGTTTTCCAGGAAAGAATAATGTTTATTCATCAATTTTGCCTCCGTATGTGGCTTTGACATTTATAGCTATTCCGCCGCGGGGACGGAATTTGCCGATGACTTCAGCTTTACGTGGAGCGCATGCTTTCACCAGCGCGTCGAGAATGCTGTTTGCGGATTCCTCGTGAAAAGTATTGTGATTTCTGAATGAAAACAGGAAAAGTTTGAGGGATTTGCTTTCAATACATTTTTTGTCGGGGACATAACGGATTATGATGTGTCCGAAATCCGGTTGATTTGTTACCGGGCAAAGCGAGGTGTATTCAGGGCAGTCAAAAGTAATAACATAATCTCTGTCCTGATAAATATTGTCAAAAGCTTCCAGTTGCGCGTCATCAGGCGAGTTTGGATATTTGTTTTCCGAGCCGCTTAATAAGGTCAAATCAGAAAATCTTTGTTTTTTGTTCATAATAAAATCCTTAATATTTTAATCTAATTGTGTATAAAATAACTTATTCCATAATAATTATGCTTTAAATTCCCTTGATTTTTTTAAAATACCGCTTATATTTTCAAAGGTCAAGGTTTAAATCATAGAAAATTGGCTTGATACTTATTAATTTTATAACATAATACTTGGCAAAGGTGACTTTAATGAAATTTTTTAAAAAATGTTTAGTTCTGTTGTTCATCCTTTCAGCTGTGTGCTTTGCACCACAATGTTTTGCTCAAGATGAACAGGATATCGTGTATGGTGATCAAAGTGGTCCTTTGGAAAAGCTGGGCAGAGGCGTTATAAATATAATTTGCGGTCCTTTGGAATTGATACAGCAGCCTTTGGATGTTGCCGAGGAGAAAGGAAATCTTGCCGCCCTTAGTTATGGTGTATTCAGGGGCGTCGCGATGACTGTGGCTCGTGCGGTTGTCGGAGTAACTGATATTCTTACATTCTATATGCCTTTACCGGGCTGTACTGATGACGCGGAGGATGTCGGCTGGGGTTATGGTCCGTTGATGCGTCCAGCCTGGGTTATTGACAGAGAGCATAACGCTTTCAATTTCTTCTATGACGATAACGCTTTGAGCGAAAAATACTAATATTTACTCTTAAGAAAACTTCGGGCCCGTCTTTGGACGGGCTCTTTTTGCTTAATACAATTCAGGAATCTTTTTATAATGAGTTTTTCATGTGGTTTTGTGGGTCTGCCTAATGTTGGAAAATCCACTTTGTTTAATGCTTTAAGCGGCGGCGGTGCCGAAGCGGCGAATTTTCCGTTCTGCACAATCGAGCCGAATACCGGAATTGTAACTGTGCCGGATGAGCGTATGCGGGTTTTAGCGGAATTAGAGAATTCAGCTAAACTGATTCCTTCAACTTTAAAATTTATTGATATTGCAGGTCTGGTCAAAGGTGCCAGCGAAGGTCAGGGTTTGGGAAATCAATTCCTTGGACATGTGCGTTCAGTTGACGCTATCGCTCATGTCGTGAGAGTATTTGAAGATCCCGACGTGGTTCATGTTGACGGTGAAATCGATCCCGTTAATGATATTGAAGTCATTATGACTGAATTGATGTTAGCTGATCTTGATATGCTTGAGCGCAAATTGGAAAAATCAAAAAAACTTATGCGTTCAGGGGATGCTGATGTCAAAGCTGAATTAGAATTGGCTATGAAATTTAAAGAACAACTTGCTGACGGCAAACGTCCTGAATATGATGAAACAAACCAGGTTGAAACGGAAATAGCGAAAGGACTTGGACTTTTAGCAATCATGCCGGCATTTATCTGCGCGAACGTCGATGAAGATAATTTCCGTGAATTCGGAAAAAACGAAGCAACAAAAAAACTGATTGCCTACGGCAAAGAACATAATATGGAAGTTATTCCGGTTTGCGCTAAACTGGAAGAGGAAATGCGGCAGCTTGATCCTGAAGACGTGGAGATGTTTCTCGAAGACCTCGGCGTAACTGAAACAGGTTTAACGCGGGTAATTCATACTGGATACCGCCTGCTCAAGCATATTACATTTTTCACTGCCGGCCCGATGGAAACGAGAGCGTGGACAATTACCAAAGGTACTCCCGCGCCTCAGGCGGCCGGGAAAATCCATACAGACATGTGCCGTGGATTCATCCGCATGGAAGTTGTCGCTTATGATGATATACTTGAATATCATGGCTGGAATGGAGCCAAAGCCGCCGGTAAATTGCGGATTGAAGGAAAAGATTATATAGTACAGGACGGAGACGTCATTCATGTAAGGTTTTCTGTATAAAAAAACCGCTTGACCGCGGTCGCTGGTGCAGCGGGCGAAACTTAAGTGGCATTTTGCCACGCATTAGACCCATTCCGTCTAATTTTGGTGAAGACCCGTATTTAAATAAAAACTCAGGCTTATTCTGTGTTGGATGTTTTGATGACTTTGTCAATCTTTTGGAATAATAGTTTTACTCCTTTATCTGACTTGTGTCTTTCCTGTAATTCTTTCAAATCGGAACGCATTTCTTTCGCGGTAGCCATAAACTTACAGTTTTTGTTTGTTTCACAATAATTTTTTGCTTTTATTGAAGCATTTTCCAATCCTTCAATCGAGGTTATCAACAACATATTCAACAACTTATACCATTCTGGATCAGTTTGAGTCTGGACATCATAAAGCCCTACTGTTACAGAACATTCATTGTTTTTCAGTGGAATTATATAAACACCATCAACATTATTCTGAATTGCGTTGTTTTTAAGCAATTGCTGCGAATTTTTTTTGAAAAATTCCTTAGCGGAAGCTTCGTCAACATTTTTACTGCCTTTCAAAACCCATTCTTCCTGTTCGGTATCCCACTCCGCGATTATTCCTTTGCCTGTGTTCAAAAAAGCGAGAAAAGAATTAAGTGTCGCGACATAAGTACTGTTGGGCACATCTTCATAATGTCTTGCCGTACGCATGCAGACAAGCGTTTTTTCAAGCCACCGGCGACGCATCCGTTCAAGATGTTCTGCACTCCATTTAGCAGTCAAAGACATAGCGAGCTGAAAAATTTCTTCCGTTTGGAACGGTTTTTTAATGTAGAGCAATTTTTCCGGCATTCCCACTTCTTCAGCAATAGTGTTTTGAGTATGGTCAGCATACGCGGTCATAACCACAATTTCAATATTGTTATCAATTTCCCGAACTTTTTTGGCGGTTTTGAGTCCGTCCCAGCCCGGC
>DAOWBJ010000291.1 GCA_030634125.1 Victivallales bacterium | reverse complement strand
CTCGAAAAAGAAGAACTGAAAAAACGGCAACTTGAAGCGCAATCGAAAGCCCTCCAAGAAAAATTGGATGTCGATGCGAAAAAATTAAAATTGGAAAAACTCCAACTTCAAGAAGAAGAAAAGAAATTCGAACAAAAACGCATTGCCCGCGGCGGGCGCGCCAAAATCCGTAAAGTCTGGGAGTTGATTACAAGTCATCAGGGCGAACGCGTAATAATTTTTACCGCTGATAATAAAACGGCTTATTTACTGGGGCGCAAATTCATGATGCCGGTTTTGACGCATCACACCAAAGCAGCGGAACGCAAAGAAATGCTCGATTTTTTCCGCTCCGGCAAATACCCCGTCCTGATAAGCAGCAAAGTGCTCAACGAGGGGGTTGATGTCCCTGAGGCGAGCGTGGGAATAATTGTTTCCGGCAGCGGCAGTATCCGCGAACACGTTCAGCGTTTGGGTAGAATCCTCCGCGCGGGCGACGAAAAACAAGCGCTTTTGTATGAACTGATCAGTGCCGGAACTTCTGAGGAAAGCGTCAGTCAACGCCGCCGCGAACACCGCGCGTATAAAACAAAAAGCTTTCGCCGCTTTGGAAGGAGAAACTGATGTTAACAAAAGATTTGGTTAAATTTCGTAAACAGGGCAAATATGTCCGCCCGAATTTTATTGCTGCGGACAATAGTGCCTTATTGCAAATCGCAGAGGATTTATTAATCGTATATCAGGGTCAGGAAGAAGGTGAGAATTTGACTCGTGGAGAAATCGAGGAACTTGTCGAACCAGTATTGAAATCCCACCGGGATTTAAAGTTGACTCGAGGACTTAATAAACTGATTTTAGACCGTTGTGAATTCTCTCAGGCGGAGGATTTCGATTATCCGGCACAGCGCCGTGAAATTTTTCTCAAAGCCGCGGAACTGCTGAAACAGGGGACGGAAAATCACGAAGAATATCATAAAAAAATGAGAAATGATTCTGAATTCGCAAAGCATGATATTTTCGCAGATCTGCCTGAAAACGAAACGTTGACAAAATGTAAAGAACTTTTTCCGCGCGAATTACTTGAACGTTATAATTGCGCCCAGGTGCAGGGTTTATTATTCCACGCCTCGGAAATGGAAGTAAAAGTTTCATCTCCTGATCCAGCTGAATTACGGCGTTTATTCAAATACCTTAAATTCTTTCGGTTGCTGGCTGAAATAAAACAGCTTAAAAGTCCTGCCGGAGAAAAAGATACGATTGTCATGCAGTTAAAAATCAGCGGTCCGGCAAGTATGCTTGAAAACAGCCGGAAATACGGCTTACAACTGGCAGTATTTTTCCCGGCGATTTGTGCTTTGCAAAAATGGCAGCTCAAAGCCGATGTAAAATTAACTAACAAAATCTACCGTTTAAATTTAGACGAAACGGCTAATTTAGTATCACATTACCGCAATTTCAGTGCCTATATACCGGAAGAAATTGTAATGTTTCACCGTTTATTCAAGCAAAAAATCGAAGACTGGAAAATAAGCGGCGAAACCCCTTTCATCAAGACCCAAAAACAGGAAATAGTTTTTCCCGACCTCAATTTCCAGAACAAAGACGGCAAAATCATCCACTTGGAATTATTTCACCGCTGGCACCGCGGCGCATTACTCAAGCGTTTAGAGTTCTGTGAAGACAATCCCGATTTACCATTATTGCTCGGAGTAGACCGGGCCCTGCTAAAAGGCGAACTGACACAACTATTAGAAAACAGCACATATTTCCAGAAAAAGGGTTTCCTGTTCCGGGATTTCCCCGGAGTAGCCAGAGTAAATAAGCTTTTAGAAGAAAATGTCAAAAAAATATGATTTAAAAGTAGCAAAAAAGAAAAATTGAAGAACTAAAAATATCTATATTGGTTTGACTTTATTATGGTATAGTTGTATTGTTGGAATGGAAAAATAAAAAAAGGATGAATTATGGCAACAATATTAACAGATAAAGACATCAAGAAACTTTTTGGAAATGTTATTATTGATGGAGATGATATTTGCATTAGACCTAATTCCTATATACTAAGAATAGGTAAAGAAGGCGAATTTATAAATACCAGTAAAAAATTTAACATTGACAATGGAAAAAAAAAGGGTATAAAAATAATGCCCGGTCATTCTGCAGGTATCACTGCATTTGAAACTCTCGATTTTCGGAGAAAAACTGTTGACAAGATTTTTCCCGGTAGTGATTTGCATGGTCTCTTGACTCCAACCACAGATTTGTCTAGAGAAGGTATTATTGCAGCAACAACTCAAGTTGATGCAGGATATCATGGAACAATTAACTGGACCTTAGCTAATTCTTCCAGCGAAGAACGTAAATTCCTTTTTAAAGAAAAAGTATATCGATTAACTATTTTCAGATTGGATGAAGGAGAAAATCCGGAATTCATTTACAATGGAGACTATCAAGCAAAAACTGGATATGTTGGATCACAAAGGCGTGTGGCTCCAGTTAGTATGAAAGCCAATGAATGGGAAGACGCATTAGTTGGTGATGATCCGAGTAGTTTGCTTGATGCACTAATAAGTTCTGGCTATCCATGGAACACCCTTGGGAAACAACTTAAATTTATTGATGAAGAACTTGCATCCGTAACTAATGAATATAGTAAAATATATGATTCTATTAACAAAATGGAACGGGAAATAGACAACTTAACTAAAGCCGGTTCAAATATAGAAAGTACTATTAAACAGGTTGTAAAAGATGAAGCCTCTGTACTTCAAAACAGATGGCTTATTGGGGCTGCAAGCTTGATTACTGCTCCAATTGGTCTTGCTCTGGCAATTACCTCAAATGAAGTTGTTTTTACTTGGTTTAAAACTTATGGTGTTATAATAGGAATTGTGGCTATAATGTTATCTATAGCTGGTATTACTTACGTTTCAAAAAATAAATAATTTCCACAACTTGATACATTGCGCTTGGAAATATTTCTATTTCAGATTATGTTCTCAAACAGGAATTTGATGATATTTTG
>DAOWBJ010000275.1 GCA_030634125.1 Victivallales bacterium | reverse complement strand
GCAAGGCTGCACTCGCGACTACTTGGTTGCGGCTCGACGGAGTCTCGCCCTCCATGTAAAACTTCGATGCAGTGATTTTTGGAGGGCGAAAGATTGAGCTGGAAAGATTTTACTGATGATAAACTTAGCTTTCTTATAGAAGTATATCCATAAACGAAGGCGACGTTCGCCTAAAGGGCGTGCATTGAGTACAGTTTTTTATAATACCCCGCCTGTTCCAGCAACTCTTTATGAGTTCCGGTCTCTACTATTTTACCGTCTTTAATACAGTAGATATAATCGGCGTTGCGAACCGTTGACAAGCGGTGCGCTATGATGATTGTTGTCCGGTCCGCGCATAGTTTTTCCATTGACTGCTGAATTAAAGACTCGGACTCATTGTCAAGCGAGGATGTGGCCTCATCAAAAATTAAAACTTTCGGGTTTTTCAGGAATACCCGCGCTATTGAAATGCGCTGCTTTTGCCCCCCTGAAAGCTTGACCCCCTGCTCCCCGACTTCGGAATTGAATTGTTCAGGCAAAGTCATTATGAAATCATAAATATTCGCGTTTTTAGCGGCTTCTATCAGCTCCTGTCCGGTGGCGTCCGGTTTGCCGAATAAAATGTTTTCGCTGATAGTTGAATCAAACAAGAACGGGGTTTGTTGAACCACGCCGATGTTGGCTCTTAAACATTCCTGCTTTACGTCCATGATGTTTGTGCCGTCAAGCATGACGGCACCTCTGTCAACTTCGTAAAAACGCGGAACCAATGCCGCCATGGTTGATTTTCCGGCTCCTGATTCTCCAACCAGAGCAACTGTTTTTCCGGCATCTACTTTGAAATTGATGTCATTAAGAATCCATTGCTGTTCTTCTTTCGGGTCTTCATATTTAAAATAAACATTTTGAAATTCAATGTTTCCGGAAACGGTTTTTATATCTAAAGCTTTTTCTTTGTCCTCAATATCCGGTTTTTCTTCCATTATTTCACGAAAACGCTCAAAGGCGGTAACACCCTGTTGAAATTGTTCAGCGAAACCAACCAGTCTGAAAATAGGCATAATTATAAAACGGGAATACATTAAAAACATCAACAACTGGGCAAAGTTCGCTTTATCATAATAAATTAAAATCGCCCCGGCTCCAACAAATAAAGCAGAGTAACTTTGAAGTAAAAACATTATTCCTGAATGAAATCCCGCCAGTACGCCAAAAACACCCTCGCGGGCATCTGTAAATTTTTGATTGACAATGTGAAATTTTTCTATTTCACCCGCTTCGTTCGTGTAAGATTTGACCTCGCGAATGCCCTGGATTGAATTTTCGACCCTGCTGTTGACATTTGCTATCGTCTTGCGTATTTCCCGAAAACTTTCTTTCATTTTACGTTGAAAAACCGTTCCCCATAAAACAATAAACGGTAATGGAATAAAGGTTATTCCGGCAAGAAGGGGATTCACAAAAAGCATTACCGTAAACGCGCCGATAATAGTAACTATTGAAATTAACAAATCCTCTGGACAATGATGAGCGCTTTCGGCAATCATTGTTAGATCGCTGGAAATCCGCGACATTATGTGCCCGGTTTTGGTTCTATCAAAATAACTGAAAGAAAGTTTTTGCAGATGAGAAAACATGTCCTTGCGCATATCCGCTTCCATGCGGACCCCGAGCACATGCCCCCATTTTATATTTGCGTAATCACAGAGGGTCTGCAACATGATAAGCAGGCACCAGGCGCCCATGCTTATATAAATCATTTCCAGTTCCCTGCCTTTCAGGTATACATTGAAAACCCTGTAAGTAATGGCAGGAATTATTATACCGCATAGAGATAAAACAATTGCCGTTCCCATATCAAGAATAAATAATTTTCGGTGCGGCTTATAATATTTTGCAAATTCTCTAAGCATTTATTTTTTTAAACCTGCCACAAATATCTTCATTTTCTTCAATGCTTCTTTTAGTTTTTCAGTAGAAGCCGCATAACAACAGCGGATATATCCTTCGCCGCAAGCACCAAAGGCTGTTCCCGGAACGACTGCTACTTTTTGCTCCTCAAGCAGTTTTTTAGCAAAATCCATTGACGAAAGTCCGGTGCTTTTGATTGACGGGAAGAGATAAAACGCACCTTTTGGATTAAGACATTCTAATCCTATGTCATTAAGTCCTTTGACCATTAAATCGCGGCGTTTTTCGTATGCCTGGCGCATTTTTTCCATTGGTCCAAGACCGTTTTTCAGCGCTTCTTCGGCGGCCCTTTGCGCCATAATGGGAGCGCACAAAATGGTATATTGATGAATTTTGTTCATGGCCGCGATAATTTCGGCCGGTCCACAAGCATAACCGATGCGGAAACCAGTCATCGCGAAAGCCTTGGAGAACCCGTGTAAAAAGACGGTTCTTTCACGCATTCCCGGTAGCGAAGCTATTGTCGGCAGGCGTTTTATGTAGCTTAATTCAGAATAAATCTCATCTGTAAAAACAATTAAATCGTTTGCTATAGCTATTTCTGCGATTTCCTTCATTTGTTCTAAATTGAGTGTTGCTCCGGTTGGGTTGCAGGGGAAATTAAGCATTAAAATTTTAGCTTTCGGCGTAACCTTGTCTCTTAATTGTTCTATATCCAGTGAAAATTCAGTTTTTACGGTGTTTTCAATAAGTACCGGCACGCCGTGTGTTAATTTTATTTCAGCGTTGTAGGAAACATAACAGGGTTCGCTGTAAATAACTTCGTCGCCCGGATTAACCAGCGCACGCATAGCTAAATCCAGAGCCTCGCTGACTCCAACGGTTATTAAACACTCTGTTTTAGGACAATATTTTACTCCATAATCTTTATCTATATATTTACAGATTTCTTCGCGCAGAGACATTAATCCCTGATTTGATGTATAGCTTGTCTGCCCCCGTTTCAAAGAATAAACTACTCTTTCGCGAATTACTTCAGGGGTTACAAAGTCCGGCTCTCCAACGCCCAGTGAAATCACGTCATCGCAACCGATTACCAGGTCAAAAAACTCCCTGATTCCGCTTTTGCCCATTTTTTGCACATGATCAGCTATTTTGCCACTATGATTTTTTTTATTATTCATTTTAATTATTTTCCTTGTTTTTATATTTTTTGAACTTAACCGGCTTCGCCGGGATTTTGAACATCGAACATCGAACGTTCAACATCGAACATCGAATGACTTCACTTGCAATGAGACCAGCAAAGCAAAAGTCAACTAACAATAAATCAATTGTAAATTTATATAATTAT
>DAOWBJ010000098.1 GCA_030634125.1 Victivallales bacterium | reverse complement strand
AAGATTTTGAAAATTGAAAATAGTTTTTTAACGAGATAAGTTTTAATATTAACGGAGGACAGAACATGGAACAAAATGATCGGCTTGAAAAAAATAAAGATTTTTTTCAAGGAAAGCAACTTTTTAACACTAAATTATTACTTAAAAACAAACAAAACTCCTAAGGAAGTATAATTGACTCATGAAAGTCAGTGACTGTCTTGAATTTGACCATATCGTTATAGGTAGCGGAATTGCCGGATTATCTTCGGCTCTGCATTTGGCTGAAGCCGGAGGCACCGTTGCCGTTATCACTAAAAGTGCCATCGACGAGTGCAATACAAAACTCGCCCAGGGCGGTATTGCCTGCGTGCTTGATAAAGAAGATACTTTTGATGCTCATGTTCAGGATACCCTTTACGCCGGAGCCGGACTCTGCAAAGAGGATGTTGTCAGAAAAATTATTGAAACAGGACCGGAAGTTGTTCACGAATTCATTTCCCGCGGTGCTCATTTCACTACTCGCGGAGAGCTGGGCGAAAAAACCCAGAAGGACGAATTTGACCTGGGGCGCGAAGGCGGACATTCACAGCGGCGGGTTCTGCACGCCGGTGACATAACCGGCGAGGAAATAGAACGCATCCTGATAAAATCATGTCTCGTCAATAAAAAAATTAAAGTATTTAAAAATCATGTTTCTATTGATTTAATTATAAAACGCCAGAATGAAAAGAAAATCAGACACTGTGCCGGTGTTTACGCTTTGGACCGCGATAACAAAGTCGTCAAGACTTTTCGCGGCATGACCACCACTATCGCGACTGGAGGGAACGGTAAAGTTTATCTTTATACGAGCAACCCTGATATTGCCTGCGGAGCCGGAGTGGCGATGGGCTATCGTGCCGGAGTTAAAATCGCGAATATGGAATTTATTCAATTTCATCCGACTATTCTCTATGACCCGAGTATTCGTTCATTCCTCATCAGTGAAGCTGTTCGCGGGGAAGGCGCGGTATTGAAATGCCGCAGCAAGAAGGGTAAACTTGTCTCATTTATGAAAAAATATCACCCGATGAAAAGTCTCGCTCCGCGTGATGTGGTCGCCAGGGCTATTGACAGTGAGATGAAACGCTCCGGACAGGAATGTGTCTATTTGGATATTACGCATCATGACGAAAAAACTTTACGCCGCCGCTTCCCGAATATTTTCAAAAAATGCCTCGAAGCCGGGGTGAATATGGCAAAAGACCCTATTCCTGTGGTTCCCGCGGCGCATTATTCCTGCGGTGGAGTTCTGACCGATGTCAACGGTGCTACGGAAATGCCCGGATTGTACACAGTCGGAGAAGCTGCCTGCACCGGGCTGCATGGAGCTAATCGGCTTGCCAGCAATAGTTTGCTCGAAGCAATGGTCGTTGCTAAATTATCTGCCCAAGACATTTATAAAAAAATAGATATGCTGAAAACTTTATCTCTCGACACAAGCATTTCGGGCTGGACTTGCGGTAACGCGACGGATTCCGATGAACTGGTTGTAATTTCCCATAACTGGGATGAAATTCGTCATTTCATGTGGGATTACGTCGGAATTTTCAGGACTAACAAGCGTTTACAGCGTGCCAAAGCGAGAATACAGCTCATACGCAAAGAAATCGAAAAATATTATTGGGATTTTCTCGTTACTCCGGATTTAATTGAGTTACGTAATATTGCTTCTACCGCGGAAATAATTATTGATTCCGCTCTGAGCCGCAGGGAAAGCCGCGGCTTGAATTTCAACGCGGATTATCCGTACCGCGATGTGGAGCTTGATTGCGTTAATACTATTGTTCAACGGAAGTTTTAATTATGCGTGATAATTTAGTTGTTGCAAAACCTATACATGAGATTGTAAAAAAATTACAGGACGGCGGCTTTACTGCCTATATCGTGGGCGGTGCTATTCGCGATTTAATGCTTGGACGCGAACCCAAAGATTATGATATTTCCACTTCGGCAACCCCTGAGGAAATTCGTGCGGTTTTTGGACGGCGGCAAGCCAGAATCATCGGTAAACGTTTCCGTCTGGTTCATGTTCGCTGCGGTAAAGATATTATTGAAATCAGCACTTTTCGCCGCAACCCGGATGACACCGGACAAATTGCCGGTAAAACGCGGCAGCAGCCCGTTCCCGAAAATATGATTTTCCGGGATAATGAATTCGGAACCGCCGAAGAAGATGCCTGGCGGCGGGATTTTACCGTGAACGCTTTATTTTATGATCCGGTACATGACGACCTGATTGATTATACCGGCTGCGGAATTGATGATATGCACGCCGGGGTTGTTCGCGCTATCGGCGAAGCGGAACTGCGCTTCGAAGAAGACCCGGTCCGAATATTGCGTGCTTTGAAGCTGGTTGGTCAATATGATTTTACCTTTGACGCGAAGACCGAAGTCGCTGTTCGAGCTCATGGAGATTTAATCCTTCATGCCGCGCCTTCAAGACTTTCGCTGGAAATGGAAAAAATCCTTAAAAATGCTTATTGCGACGGCATTTTTACCGCCTTTCATGATTATGGTTTTTTGCAGTATTGCCTGCCTTATCTGGAGGCAAACTGGAATTCTCCCGCTAGAACTTATGCCATGCAGCTTCTGGCGGAACGCAACAGTCATGTTCTGCAGGGAAGATACCGCAACAGTATTTCTCTTGCCATGGCGGTTATAGCTCTTCCGTTTGTCGAAGCCGAAATAGGCTTAGGGCGGCATGGCAAACTCTGGACAAAAGATTATCATACAGCCGCGAATATCCGCCGCATTATAAAAGACGTTTTCCAGCCGCATAACATGATTAAACGTCTGGCTCTTTCTGCTCAAAGCATTCTGAGCTTTCAACCGGATTTCTTTAACCCCGATAAAACACGCAGTAAGCTTTTGCATTCTCAGGGCTACGGACACGCGCGGGAAGTATTGATGCTGCAGAATGCCGTCCTATGGCAGGATGACAGCATGGTTTCGACATGGCCCAGGCCAATGCCGGCAAGCAGACGACACAGCCGCAGTAATCAGAAACGTTCGAGAAGACGCAAACCGCAGCATAAAAAATGAAAAAGAATTTTTCCGGCTTTTCAGGGAACGTGAAGCTAAAAAAACATATAGCTTTACGGATGATTCGGGAGTGATCGATTCTCCGCTGAAAACAGCATCCGGCAAAGAACAAGACGCTTTGACTTTGTGTAGTCACAGGAGCAGCTTGCTCCGTGACAGAGACTTCTGATTGACTAAAGTTATTGACTTTGTCGAGCGCAAAGGTCGCGGTGCAAGGCTGCACTCTACTTAGTTGCCGGCAAATAAGTAATTCCCAGAAGTTATGGAATGCTTATTTCTTTTTCGCTAGATTTTCAATCTCAAGTGCCTGCTTGTAACCCCAGTCAAAAAGTTTGTCCACAAAAGCTCTTCTGTTTTTGCCGTATTTGAAGCCGGTTACGACCGCGACCAGCCTTTTGCCGCCGCGCAGGCAGCTTGCGGTTACGCAATATCCAGCGGCTTTGGTATAGCCTGTTTTTATCCCGTCAATTCCCGGACATTTCAGTAATGAGCTGTTTGTATTAGTAAGAAACTGACAACTCTTTGAGCCTTCAGGGCGGAAATACGCATGTTTAGTCGAGGTCCATTTTATCAGTAAGGGATATTGCAATAAGTGTTCCGCCAGAATCGCCAGTCCTTCCGGGCTGCTGGTGGAATTTGTTTTGTCGTCGCTTGTTAAACCATGCACATTAACGAAATTAGTGTTCGGCATCCGCAGTTTATAAGCACGTTTATTCATCGCGGTGATAAAATGAGCCATGCTGTTGCCGCCGAGATATTCCGCTACCAGATAAGCGGAATCATTGGCACTTTTAATTGCCATGGTTTTAAGCAGTTCGCCAAAAGGATGAGTTTCTTTTACATCCAAATACACTTGAGAACCGCCCATGCCGGCGGCGCCCGGACTCACTTTTATCGGAGTATCCAAATCAAGGTCAGAACGTTTATCCAGAGCTTCAAAAGCCAGCAAAAGAGTCATCATTTTGGTCATTGAGGCAATCGCAACGCCGGCTCGCGGGTTTTTCGCCCACAAAACTTTATGCGTATCCAGATCAACCAGAATACCGCTATGCGCCTGTTTGCTGCCCTTAACTGACAGCTTGTTGCCCCAAACCGCTTTGCGGTAATCAAAAAATTTACCGAAGTTGGGATTTTCAGATGCAGTTCTGTAAGTCTCGCGAACCGGCTCAACCGGCTTCATTATTGTTTGAGCCCCTTCTTCCGGCTTGGAGGAAATCAGGGGGCTGATAAAGAAAATATGCGCTAAAATTACAATAATTAAAATCACAATGACAGTAACATATTTTTTCATCAACTTTATTATCCTTTTTTAGCCGCAAGCCGATTCAGCGCGCTAAACAAGGCGGCAGTCGCCGCCCGGTCAATATTCGAATGCACACCTGCTCCGTAAACCAAATGTTTTGAACCCTTTGGACGGATTCCCACAAAAGCAATCGCCTTGGCATCAGCATCGTTACCCATGGTTCTTTCAGAAAAATCCTCCAGTTTGAAATCAGGAAGCTCCGCGCAATGCTGCAAGGCATGAGTAAGTGCTGAAAGAGGTCCATTTCCATAAGCTTCCAAGCTTACTGTTTTTCCGTCAATTGCTACGTTTGTTGCTATTTCAATAGAATCGTCGTTACGGATTTTCCGTGAAAACTTAGTCATTACATACTTGCCTTTGATGTTGACAAAACTTTTTTCAAACACTTCAAGCAATTCCGCAGAGTTTATCTCGCCGCCTTTTTCATCCAGATAGTGCTGGACTTCCGCACCGATTTCGGGATGCATCTGTTTAGGCGCGTAGATACCGAATTCCTTTTCAAGCACAAAAGCGATACCGCCTTTTCCTGATTGACTGTTGATACGGATAAGTTTTTCGTAAGCCCTGCCGACATCAGCTGGATCAATATGCAGATAAGGCACTTTCCAGCCCTGCTTGAAGTATTCAGAGCTTTTGTCTCTAGTGTCTATACCTTTGCGTATCGCGTCCTGATGCGAACCGGAGAATGCGGTAAATACCAGTTGTCCGGCATAAGGATGTCTGACATGAACATCCAGCCCGGAGGCGTTTTCAACACATTTGACGATTTCCGGCATATTTGAAAAATCCAACCCGATGTCTATTCCACGCGAAAAGAAATTCAGCGAGAGAATAGAAATATCCAGATTGCCTGTGCGTTCGCCATGTCCAAAAATTGTACCTTCAGCCCGATCCGCTCCGGCAAGCAATGCCATTTCGCTGGCGGCCACTGCGCAGCCCTGGTCGTTGTGAGCATGAATACTGATCGTGCTTTCGTCGATATAAGGATAATTATTACAAAAATACTCAATCATATCCGCGTATTGATAAGGCGGGCGGCGTTCAACCGTCGCGGGCAGGTTCAAAATGAAATCATTTTTATTGCACGCACCCCAGGTTTCCTTGACCACTTTGCAAACCTCAATCGCAAAATCAATATCGGTATCAGTGAATTCTTCAGGAGAAAACTCATAGGCGACAATGCCTTCCATTCCAGCATCGCTTACGGCATCTTTTATCATGCGGGTACCGTCAATTGCCATTTGCTTGACTTCTTCGCGATTACGTCCGAAGACAAAGCGTCCGTGCAAATCCGAGGTCGGCACATAACAATGCAGCAAGGCTCGCCCGGCTCCCTTGAGGGATTCAACGGTACGGGTAATCAAATGCCCGCGGGCTTGCGTCAAAACCGCGATACGCACATCGTCAGGAATATGATTATCCTCAATCAAGGTGCGGATAAAGTCAAAATCATCCTGTGATGCCGATGGAAATCCAACTTCAATTTCCTTAAAGCCTATTTTTATGAGCATTTTAAAATACTCAAGTTTTGTTTCGGGGTTCATCGGGACAGGCAAAGCCTGATTGCCGTCACGCAGGTCAACCGATGCCCATATTGGTGCTTTATTTATTTTACGATCCGGCCACTGCCGGTTTTTAATCCCTATTGATTCTGGGTATACATATTTTGGATATTTCATTATATTTTACTCCACAAACGAGAAAAACTGTTATATTTAAGAAAGAAAAAAGAAGAATAGACGACCTACAGAAACAACACTAAAGCCCCCTGCGGTCGGATCCGGCGCAGAGTTTTCCCTCCATAAATATTTCTATTAACAGTGTTCATTTTCCATCAATCCAATCGTCATTTATTTAAGTGATTATATCTAATATACAGTAAATTTCAAAAAACTCTACTTAAAAAGTAAAAAAAGTGAAAAGGCAAGTGTTTCTCGTATTCGGCTCAAGAGGACTTTCGCCCTCCATAGCTATCAGTTTTACTTGGAGGGCGAGACTCTGTCGAGCCGCAATAAACCACGGCTACATCATTCTATATTTTTCTAAATCTCATGTGAGATTTCTTTTTTTTGCCGCGAACTAATTGTATAATGCTTGAAATAAAGCATAACAATAATACTTTAACAATAATACTTTAACACAAATAGAGGAGAATGTCTTATGGGTCTAGCGTGAGTTTACTAGGGGAAGCCGATTATTTCTTTATAAGAAACTTATCATAAAGAAGATATAATGATTTTATTTGTATACACTAATCCCATTAATTTGCATTTTTCTTTTATGTACATTGAGGCATGATAAACTTT
>DAOWBJ010000067.1 GCA_030634125.1 Victivallales bacterium | reverse complement strand
TGTTTTTTCAAAAGCTTATTTATAACCTGCAGCTCAGCGTTATCGGTAGGCTCATCGAGGATAGACGCATCGCTCTCAGCTTGATAACCGCGATGAATCAATAAAGTAGCGTCGCCGCCGTCGTCAACAATTTGTTGAGGACCGCTGCCGTCCGGCCAGGTCAAAGCTTTATAAGTGCAGTTCCAGTATTCTTCGAGCGTCTCACCTTTCCACGCGAAAACCGGAACACCGGATTTGGCAATCGCCGCCGCCGCGTGATCTTGAGTTGAGAATATATTACAGGAAGCCCAGCGGACGTCCGCGCCCAGGGCGGTTAAAGTTTCAATCAATACCGCGGTCTGAACAGTCATGTGCAGACTACCCATGATTTTAATACCTTTAAGCGGTTGTTCTGCTCCGTATTTGAGGCGTGTCGCCATCAAACCGGGCATTTCGTGCTCAGCTATATCCAACTCTTTACGCCCGAAATCTGCTAGTGAAATATCTGCTACTTTGTAATCCATTTAAATTCTCCTGAATTTATATTTTTAATCTTTCGTTAATAATTTTCCATTTCTCTTCAGAAATTTGTGATCCCATAACCTGAATGACTTCCGAAGCTGTTATTGTGCCGTATTCTCCGCATTGCGCCAAAGGAGCTCCGTTTAACCAGCCATGCAGGAACCCTGCCGCCCATAAATCGCCAGCGCCGGTAGTGTCAACAACCTCCACCTTTTGACCAGGCACAATATAAACGCCGAATTCATCCTGCAAATAACAACCTTCAGCACCAAGCTTAAGCGCAACTACCGGACAAATCTCAGCGAGTATCGCGGCTTGTTCTACAGTATCTTTTGTCCCCGCGAATTCCGCGGCTTCGTCTTCGTTCGCGAAAACAACATCAACATAATCTTTAATCAACCGCGTCAGCAAATCACGTTTTAAGCGGACGATTTCAAATGTTGCCAGATCAATACTGATTGTACAGCCGCATTCTTCCGCGGTAGCAAGAATTTTTTCAGTTACACCATCAAGATAAAGTAAATAGCCTTCAACATGAACATGATCAACACCTTCAAAATCCGCGTGTTTTATATCCTCAGCAGTCAAGGAAGAGGCGACACCTAAATCAGTACGCATTGTGCGTTCTGAATCGGGTGTAATCATACTCAGGCAACGTCCGGTAACTCCTCCTTCAATCACACGAAAAAATTCATCACTGCCGCCAAGATCAATAAGTTTGTTACGGAAAAAATCACCGGCTACATCATCACCGAGCTTACCTAAAAAAACAGTTGATTCATGCAGATTGGCCAGACCGAAAATAGTATTTCCGGCGGAACCGCCGGGAGCAAGTATTGTTTGTCCCGGAACTCTCGCCAGTAAATCCTCCATTCTTTCAGAATCAAGCAACACCATACCGCCCTTTTCCGCGCGAATATCGTCCAAAAACTGGTCTTCGACATGAACTAAAAAATCAACAATAGGAGAACCAACTCCCAATATTTTTTCTGAACAAATCATTTTACAGCCCGCCTGTTAAATTATTTATATTTTTCAGCGACTTTTTGTAAAATCTCTATTTTATCAGTCTTTTCCCACGGGAAGTGATTACGTCCGAAATGTCCGTAGGCCGCGGTGTCCTGATAAGTCCAGCCATTGGCCTGCGGATGTTTGAGCTGCAACGCTTCAATAATTCCGGCAGGTTTTACATCAAATACTTCGCGAACGATTTTTTCCAGCGAGGCGTCTTTAGCTAATTTACCGGAACCATAAGTGTCTACGTTAATACTGATAGGTTCAGCTACACCAATAGCGTAGGCAACCTGGATTTCGCATTTGTCAGCGAGCCCTGCCGCGACAATATTTTTAGCGATGTAACGACACATATAAGCCGCTGAACGGTCAACTTTTGAAGGGTCTTTGCCAGAGAACGCGCCGCCGCCGTGTGAACCTACACCGCCGTAAGTGTCAACGATAATTTTGCGCCCGGTCAAACCGGTATCGCCGTTGGGTCCGCCAATCTCAAAACGACCAGTCGGATTAATAAAATATTCAACGTCGTTATTCATAAGTTCCGCGGGAATAACTTCTTTAGAAATCTCTTTTACTAAAGCTTCCAGTTGTTCAATGCGCATTTCAGGAGTATGCTGATGTGACACCACGATGGTTTCAACACATACCGGCTTGCCTTTGTCGTAACGAATCGAAACCTGACTTTTTGAATCGGGACGGAGATAAGAATACTGTTCAGGCATTTCTTTGCGGCGGCGGGCCAGTTCAGCCATAATTTTATGAGAATAAATAATTGGAGCAGGCATTAATTCTGCAGTTTCGTTTGTCGCGAAACCAAACATCATACCCTGGTCTCCGGCGCCCTGTTCCTGGAACATACCTTTGCCTTCAGTTACTCCCTGAGAAATATCAGCAGACTGTTTGTGCAGACAGATCATTACTTTGCATGAGTCAGCGCAGAAACCAATATCAGAATGAGTATAACCTATTTTAGCAACGGCTTTACGAGCCACGGCTTCCCAGTTAACATGACTTTTAGTTGTCAGTTCGCCTGAAATTACGATTAAATCTGTAGTTGTCAAAGTTTCACAAGCGACACGGCTTTCCGGGTCGTCTTTCAAGCAAGCGTCCAGAATAGCATCTGAAATCTGGTCACAAACTTTATCGGGATGTCCTTCTGATACTGATTCAGAGGTGAATACATGTGGTGCATTAATTTTGCTCATTAACAACATTCCTTATTTAATATATTAATTTAGAATAAAATACAATCTCAAAAAGTACATCAGAAAAGCCTATATTTCAACTGGAAAAGTTGAAATAATTACGAATTACAAATTACGAATTACGAATTTCAAGAGAGTGGACAGAATAACAGGATGATAATTCGAGTTGTTTAGGCTGTGGTATAGGCTGTTGGTTTTTTTATCTGCTTGACTTAATTCAAACGAATTTCCAATTAACAATAATCCATGAAACTATAAATGAGCCAGTAAAAGGACTAGTACAATTGTATACCTAAAAAGTTCGCATCATTGCACCTCTGAGACAGAGGTGACTACATCATTTCACATTTAGCGATGTAGCCACGGCTGTCTCAGCCGTGTTTTCTGATGTAAACCCAAGGCTGGATAAGACTAATAAAACTGCGAACATTTAAGCTTTATTGAGTACTAGTTATTCGGTCATGAAGTGTTTTTTTGATAGAATCAAATGTTTCCATATTTCCCCTCTGATAGCTACTAATTTTTATTTTATTATACTTTTACTTTTATTTTTTTAAAGTTTCTATTTTGGCTTTGCAGGTTTTTTCTACTAAATCGCGGAGCTTTTCAACACGTTTCGCTAAATATGAGAGTTCCTCTTTGGTGATGCTGTAATCTTTTTTGTAACGGGCATCGATATAGGCTTTTTTCAACTGCTTAAAAAGGCGTTGCTCCTCGTCAGTTTTTTTCGGAAAAATCTTGAGAAATTCAGGGTAATAACGCGAAGCTATCTTGCCGAGCGTCTCTATATTATGGGTTTTGGGTTTGTAGCCTGAAACTACCAGTATCATCGCACCATAAAAACGTTCTGTTGCCTGATGAAGTAAAAATGCGGCAATCTTATATTTTTTATTATCGTAAGCATATTCAAATTGTTCAAAAAATTCTTTTGCGCTTTCGAACCATTGTTCAAAATCATCAACAGCAATTTCCAGTCTTCTTGCCGGGTCGATTTTGTGTCTTCTTTCGAGTTTATATCTGCCGGAATTGTAGAGCAGTATACCTTCTTTTTTTATGTCCGAGAAGAAATAATGCCCCTCTTTGAGTTTGCCGTTCACTTCCTGAATATGATGACGGATAATATCGACGGAAGTACGGTCATGATAAGCTCCATAGTAATCATTTTCAATCATCATCCATGGACTTTCTTTATCAGCCGATTTTTTATCCTCAGTAATCACAAGAATATCAAAATCGCTTTTATATGAATAGGTAATATAATCTTCCACATATTCGTCATCCACCCAGTCGCCGCGGGCATGACTGCCGAACAGAATGATAAACTCCGTTTCCGGCACAGTTGCCAGAATGATGGACTTGAGCCTTTTGAGCTCCTGTTTTTTGTTAAGCGGAAGATGTGCCAACGATTTTTTCATAACACTATATACTATAAAATAAGTTAAATTAATACGGTCAATTTCCAACAATTTTATAATATAGTATGCGCATGTTTAATGTCAAGGATAAGGCGGGAAAGATTTAGCTGTGGGTGGTTGCGGCTCGACGGAGTCTCGCCCTCCAGGTGAAACATTGATGCAACTATTTTTGTGGAGGGCGAAAGTCCTCTTGAGCCGAAGATTGGAGATTTTGACTGCTCGATCACTCACATCTTTTCAAAAAATATCGCAAGCTCTTTTTTTGAAAAGCTTCGTTATTCGAGAAAGGCATTGGTCTAATGCGCGGCAAGCCGCTTAAGTTTCGCCCGTTGGAGACGGACGATAAGCGTTTCCCGCCGCTTAACCACGGGCCGCGGTCAAGCGGTTTTTTTAATTTAAAGATATTCGAGGGCGACGTTCGCCTATTTTAAATCGCTGATTAGCTGTTCAACGCGCTCAAGCTTCTGTTTCATTTCTTCCAGATGACCTTTTGCCGCGCTGACGACTTTTTCGGGAGCGTTATTTAAAAACTTTTGATTTGAAAGCTTTGCGATTGAACCTTTAATCCAGCCCTCAAGCCCTTTTTTCTGTTTGTTTAGTTTTTTGAGCTCGTCCTCAATATCAATTAAACCCTCAAGTGGTAAATAAATAATTCCCGCGTTGGCAATTTGTGACGGAGCGGCTCCGCGGCTCGCTACATCATAATCAACAAGTGAAATCTCAATATTCCCGGCTCTCAATAATATTTTGAGGGACTCTATTTCGCTGCTCAGGAAATCAGCGTTAGTCTGGTCAACAGCTTTAACAAAATAATTTATCTTTTTGCCGTCAGGGACTCCAGCATTAGCGCGCAGACTGCGCCCGGCACGAACCAGTTGGAATTTAGCTTCGACTAAGTCAAGCAAATCATGGTCTTTATCCATAATCGACGGGATATTCAAATCCGTCAAAGGACGCGGATAACTTTCACGCATAATGGTCTGGTCTTCATTCAAAAAACCCATCTGATGCGCCAGTTCTTCGGTAATAAACGGCATAAAAGGATGCAGCAGGCGCAGGATTTTGAACAGTACGAAATCAAGCACTTGCAGAACCTGTTGTTTTTCTTCTTCGCTGCCGTAAAGACGTACTTTCGAGGTTTCGATAAACCAGTCGCAGAAAGTGCTCCAGACCAGTTCATAAATTTCATGCACTGCGTAATGGAAACGGAAATCCTCAAGCGACTTGTTGGTCATTATAATCGCTTCATTGATCCACGAAATAATCCATTTTTCGTCCGGCGTAAGTACATTGTGATCAACACCTGACAAATCACGGAATCCTTCGGTAACCGGTCCCTGCATGAGACGGAAACGACAGGCGTTCCACAGTTTATTAGCGAAATTACGTCCCAACTCACATTTTTCATTGCTGTATCTGATATCCATGCCGACCGGTGCGATATAAATAATTGAGAACCGCAGCGCGTCCGCGCCGTAAATATCAATAACATCCAGCGGATCGGGCGAATTCCCCAGGGACTTGCTGAGTTTACGCCCTTGGTCGTCGCGAATAATACTGGTGAAATAAACGTTTTTGAAGGGAATATCCCCCATAAATTCGCAACCTGCCATAATCATTCGAGCTACCCAGAAAAATATAATATCCGGCCCGGTAACCAAATCGCAGGTCGGGTAAAAATATTCTAAAGTATCAGTTTTTTCAGGCCAGCCCATGACCGAAAAGGGCCACAACCATGAACTGAACCAGGTATCTAAAACATCTTTTTCCTGTGTCCATGATCCACCGTCATCCGGAGCTTCCATGCCGACATAAATTTCGTTATTATCATCATTGTACCATGCCGGGATACGGTGTCCCCACCAGATTTGACGGCTGATGCACCAGTCCTGAATATTTTCCATCCAATGGTCATAAGTTTTGCTCCAGCGCTGCGGATGAAAATTAATTTCACCGCTTTTTACAGCTTCAACAGCAGGTTTCGCCAGTTCTTTCATGTTGCAGAACCACTGCGCACTGACGAGCGTTTCAATCGGCACATCGCCGCGTTCAGAATAACCCACCGCATGCTTAATATCCTCAATCTCAACCATGAGCCCCTGCTCTTCGAGCATCTTAACGCACTTTTTGCGGGCGGCAAAACGATCCAGGCCTTCAAATTCAGATCCGCATTTAGCGTTCAGGGACGCGTCGTCATTCATAATCGCGATAATATCCAGATCATGACGCTCCCCGACCATAAAGTCGTTAGGATCATGCCCGGGAGTTATTTTTACACATCCTGTCCCTTTCCCGGGGTCGGCGTGTTCATCGGCTATAATCGGGATTTTGCGGTCAGTCAAAGGTAAATCAACGGTTTTGCCGATAAATTGTTTGTAGCGTTCATCATCAGGATGAACAGCCACAGCGGTGTCACCGAACATAGTTTCGGGACGGGTCGTCGCTATCTGTAAAACACCTGAACCATCCGACAAGGGGTAATTGTAATGATAAAACTTACCATCAACATCTTTATAAATAACTTCTTCGTCGGAAAGCGCGGTTTTGGCAACAGGACACCAGTTAATCATGCGTTGCCCGCGGTAGATGCAGCCTTTATTGTAGAGGTCGACAAAAACTTTGCGGACAGCGGTACTCAAGCCTTCGTCCATCGTAAAGCGTTCACGTTCCCAGTCGCATGCTGTACCGAGTTTGCGGAGCTGTTTAATGATTGTGCCGCCATATTCTTCGCGCCATGACCAGACTTTTTCGATAAATTTTTCTCTGCCTAAGTCGTCCCGTCCGGGTTTTCCAGAGTCGCGCAGAGTTTTTTCAACTTTGCTTTCAGTAGCGATTCCAGCGTGGTCAGTACCGGGGAACCAGCTGACTTCATAACCCTGCATTTTGCGCCATCTGATGAGAATATCCTGCAGAGTATTATTTAGAACATGTCCGAGATGAAGAATGCCGGTTACATTCGGCGGCGGGATTACGATTGAATATGGTTTCTTTTCAGAATTCGGTTCACCATGGAAATAGCCGCGTTGTTCCCAGACTGGATACCATTTATTTTCGATATCCGCCGGTTCATAAGCTTTTGGCATTTCATTATTTGTATTCATATATCTAAAGGCTCCAGACAGAACATTTAATTTAATTCAGCAAAGCCATTAAGATAGCACATTATATGATTTTTTGAAATGTTTTTAGACAAAAAACAGCAAAATGGAAAATTACCAGCGGCTCGACGCGCCCGCCGTTGGATCACGGACCGCGGTCAAGCGGTTTTCTATTTTTAAGCCCCCAGCGTAAATGCCTGCCTATAACGTCTCGGTGACAAACCCGTTATTTTTTTGAATCTTCTGGAGAAATGATATTGATCGACATATCCTAGACGTGTCGCTATTTCTGTAATCTTGAAGCGGTTTGACATTAGCAGTTCTCCGGCTTTTTGAATTTTGAGACGGTCAATATAAATTTTGGGCAGCATACCTGTTTTTTTTAAAAATACACGCCTGAACCGGTCATCACTTAAATTACAGAAATCTGACATTTCGCTGACCGTCCACCAACGATTGATTTGCTCCTTTATCGTCTCGATGAGTTTGTCGAGGACAAGGTCTGATTTAACTATGTTTTGCTGCTTGTTCTCATTGTAAATGTCGATT
>DAOWBJ010000205.1 GCA_030634125.1 Victivallales bacterium | reverse complement strand
TGTCTTCCATTTGGGCTTTGACAGCTTTGCTGGAAGAGACTTTGAACGTGAAGTTGCCGAAGACTGAGACCAGGGCTAACTGGTTAATGCGTCCCTTGAATGATAAAATGTTTGATTATGCCTGTGATGATGTAAAATATCTTACAGAGTTGATGAATTTCATAACGGACAAAGCGGTGAAACAAAATACGGATTCATGGCTCAAAGAGGAACTGAAAATATATGATTCCGCCTCGCTTTATAAAGAAATTAGTCCACAGGAATATTTCAGAAAAATCAAGGGCATAGACCAGTTGAAAGGAACGAAGTTGGCGGTTTTGCGGGAATTAGCCGCGTGGCGGGAGAAAACAGCTCGTCGCAAAGACCGTCCCCGCGGACATATTGTCCATAATAATATTTTAATTAGTTTGGCTTATAAATGTCCACACAGGCTTGGAGATTTAAAGAAAATTGAGCGTCTTTCTCCCAAAAATATTAATGTTTATGGTGAGGATTTGATAAAATGCATAGAAAAAGGCATGAATACTCCTTCTGAGCTTCAACCGGGTCCCATGTCCAAATTATCACAAAAAAAAGCAGCCAGAATGATTTTTGAAGTGATTCAGCAAAAAGCATTATCATTTAATATCGATCCCGCGGTAGTTTGTTCCCGCAAAGAATTGAATATTCTTTTGGAATCACGGGGTGATGCTGATTATAAAAAATCCCGGATATTCAAAGCTTGGCGAAATGAGTTCATGCAGCAGGTTTATGAAAACATAGAGACTGCGGCTTTATTGCTTGGCTAGCTCAGGATACTTTTCGATTTTTCCCACAAAAAAAAGCCGGAGTTTTTCTCCGGCTTTTTTCATGACCTGTGTTTAGTTTTGGGAAGATATAAAGTTTTCGGCGGATTTTCCTATGAGAGACGCGGCATTGCCGATGATGCTTTTTTCATCAATGCCCTTGCTGTCTACCAAATAAATCCAGCATGCGATCAGGTGTTTTTTCGCAGCTTGTGAGCGAGTCATATTCTTGTCAGGAACTGAACGTAATTGTTCCACCCTTTTCTGTAATTTATCAATTTCCGTAAAGAAGGCATTATTGATAATATTCTTTGCTTCACGATCACATTCAGCAGCAAGTTGAACAGCCAGAACTTCTGCTAATGTGGTGTCGTTAACAAGGTCTTTGTCTTTTATGATTTTATCAATAACCCTGGAACAAATACTTGTAAATATTTGTTCGCGCTGAACTTTGTAGTGGTTCATTACTTGATCGAATCTGATTTCCAACTGTTTTTCAAGCATGTCGCCGATCATAGGAATGAATTTGTGAATTAAATCAACAGTGTTTCCAGCCAGGATCTCGGCCTGTACCGGCAGTTCTGTCTTTAGTTCGGCATGAACAGCCGGGATTGACGCAAGAATTTTTTCATTTATTGCAACAGCTACATTTGCCGGCTTTGACAGTTTGCTGAAGCTCGTGGCAATGAATGTCAGAGATCCCACAAGCAATAATGTGATTAGAACTCTGCAAACAAGTGAAACAACAAAGGACGCGGATGCTCTTTTATCTTCCCGTTCTATACGGGCTAATAAACTTTCCATTTTTTGAATTAATTGTTTATCCATGATTACTTATTCCTTTTTGCTGATTTATTGCTTTTAGCTTCTACTATTTTTTTGCCTTTTTCCGGATTTAATTCGTAAATCCATAGCTCGAGCATTGATTCCATAAGCAAACTTTCTACTTCTTTAGTGGATTTTTTGCTCAATTCTTTGTAGACATTTTCTTTTTTGAATTGACGGAATGTTTCATCGAGTCCGGACAGTTTGTTAGTAGCTTGTGTAACAAAATGGTTAAGTGATATGCTAAGTTTTTCAGCAAATAGAGATGCCGCTTTATTGTATGCGGCGTTGAGTTTTTCAGAATTCAAGTCAGGATAGCGTTTCAGCAGGTCTTTTTCGATTTTGCTGAAATCTTTGCGGATTTGCGCTACGAAATTATGTTGAATTTTTTTAACTATAAGCTCCTTTAAATTACTTAACTCAGCTTCAGCTTTTGTCCGCAATTCCGGAGTTTGGCTATTCAGCTTAGTTCTCAGAGCTTTTTCGTAAGCCGGCAGAAAGATTTTTTTCGTATCCATCATCATTGCCTGGAACTCAGGTGATTGGATAACGATCCCGGAATTTTTCTGTAATTCCTGGACTAACAATCTTGTGTCATAATTGCGGATCAGATTATTAAATGTCATTAGAAACCATGCGCAAACAGCAATTATTACAGCCGTGCAGCACCACACAACAATACTTTGACCAATCCTCTTTTTCTTTGTGTGAATTAACATTTTCTCGAGTTGTTCAATCCGCGCGGTGAATTCTGCGGATGACGATTCAGCGGCTTTTTGATTCTTCCCGGGAGAATTCTTAGTAACATCTTTTCCCATTGTGTCCTCCATGTCGTTAGTAAATGATTGATTTTCGACCACTTAATACGTTTTTAAAACGTATACTAGAGGCGACTGCAAGTGTCCGGGGCAAACATGATTTTTGGCATTTCAGGCACGCTAAGTTTGATTTTTGAACAATGAATTATGCTCCCCCGGAGCTTTAAAATAAGTTCAAAATACAACAAATAACGAGCAAAATTAAAAATCCGTTTACGGTGACTTAATGCAACCACCCAACACATGTAATATAACATGTTTTTAGCGCGAAGGCAATATATTTCAAGCAGATAAATAAAAAAACATCTATTTTTTAATGGAAACGGATTTTTCGGGTTTTTGTTTTCGGCTGAAAAATTATGGTAATGTCCTTATAGTGAGGGGCTTATGTTTTTGGCGGTGAATCTTGTCACGAATTGCGGTTAAGATGTAGTGAATGTTAGCTTATTTTACTTGTAATATTGGCAGAATGATGGTATACTTATAATAGATAGATGTATATAATAATTATTAGCTGTTTGTGAGTGTGGCGTTTTAAGCACTAAGAGCTTGCGTTGCATTTAAAATTATAGATTGCCTTGAGGATGGGAGGTGGCGCGTGAAAAATAGATTTAACAAGCATACCGGTAATATTATCATCCGTCCTTATTCTCTTGTTGAAATGCTTGTGGTTATAGCTATCATCGCCATTCTCGCGGGTATAGGCGCGGGAGGCTACACCGTGGCGCGACGCTGGTTATCCCAGTCAAGAACCGAAGCCCTCCTCGCTAAACTAAAAATAGCCATTGAATCATACAAAAACGATAAAGGATATTATCCCCTCCCGCATATAGATCCTACAAGTGAGCTTAATAATCCTGAAAATGTTCCATGCTTTCGCTTAGATGCTAACAATAAAGATTATGATGCTGATGTAAGCAATCCTATGCCGACGGATCCGGAATATATACCGCGTAACAATATGAATAATTTTGTTGACTATTCTAAAATTCAGCAAGATCAGTCGCTTTTAGTGAATGTTGGTAGGTGGAGCTATTATTATGTAAAAGATGGCTGGAACGCGCCAATTATAGTGGCTCATAGAGCAATGCTGATTGATGGAAATAGGTCTGAATTCGGCGCGATAAAATACCGTTGTCCCGGATTGATTAATAGAACATCGTTTGATTTGTATTCCGCCGGACATGACCGGGAGTTTGCGGTTGATCCGGCTACAGATATTGAAGATGATATTTACGCGGAATAGCAAAAAATAAAGTATGTTTGCCAAAAGTAGTCGCAGGAGCAGCTTGCTCCGCGACAGGAAATGTTGAATTGTCTGTAATTATTAAAGTTGTCGAAATCTAAAGGTCGCGGAGCAAGCTGCTCCCGCGGCTACTATAAGTAAAAAGATTTCGTGTTTTTCGTGTTTAAAATCAGGAGCTGTAAATGTCAATTAGAAAAAAACGAATTGTCAGGCATCAGTACACTATTGTTGAATTGCTGGTCGTCCTGGTTATAGCAGGACTTCTGACTGGAATGACTATGACCGGAATAAAGGGAGCGTTAGCGCGTCAGGGGGCAGCCGGGGCAGTCAGGACACTCTCCGCCAAAATATCATTGGCGCAATCATTCGCCGTCTCAAGAAACCGATACGTAGCTCTGCTTATGCCGGACTATGAAGTACTTGACGACGACACGTCAAACCTGAATGGCAATACCGATGGTTACAGTCTGTCGGCTTATACGACATTCACTAGCCATGCTTATTCCTTTACGAAAAATCGTCTGTGCTATGTAACAAAAAATACTACAGACGATCCGACAGTATACGAATTTGACCGCTGGATAGAGGGTTATGAATGGCAGACGCTTCCTTCAAAAACTATTGCCTTTATTAGCGAACAAGGTGCTGATAGTACTCCTGTTGAGGTAAGACTTGTTCCTGACCCTACTAATTATGGTAATACCAATGAATGTACCGCTTTAATATTTAAACCATCTGGTG
>DAOWBJ010000066.1 GCA_030634125.1 Victivallales bacterium | reverse complement strand
CCTTTGTCCTGTCCTTTGAGAGCTTCTCCGCTGATCTTCAACAGTATTCGTTTGTATTTGTAAGATTTTTCCATAATAGCACCGCAGTTAAATCAGTTAAATTGATTGTTAATACCATAATAAAAATATCTGTTTTATCGGGTATATCAAATCGAAAAGTAATATTTTTATTCTTATATGCTGTTTTTTTGTAAAAGTATTGTATATTAAATGCAAATCTATAATTTAACAACTGTAACGGGAATAATATTTATGTCTGATAAAATCAAAGTTGGAGTCGTCGGTGTCGGCGCTCTCGGTCGTCATCATGCCCGCCTTTACAATCTCAGCAAAAACGCCGATGTCGTCGGTATTTTCGATGTCAATACTGAAAACGCTCAAAAAGTAGCCGGTGAATTCGGTTTGAAAGTTTATACTGATATGAAAGAGTTAGCCAATGACTGCGAAGCTTTAAGCGTAGCTGTCCCCGCGACTTTTCACATGCAGACTACTGTTCCGCTGCTTGAAATGGGTAAACACGTTCTCGTTGAAAAACCTTTGGCCGCTACTGCTGAAGAAGGCAGGATTATGCTGGAAACCGCAAAAAAGAATAAGGTTGTTTTCGGAGTCGGACATACTGAACGTTTTAATCCGGCAATGGATTATCTTGTGTCGCACAGCGGCAATACCTGCTTTATCGAAGTCCACCGTTTGGCTCAATATCCTCCGGCACGTCCCGGACAACACCGCCGCGGAACAGAAGTCAGTGTTGTTCATGATTTAATGATTCACGACCTTGATTTGATCCTGGAGACAGTTAATTCTGAAATCGAGCGTTTCGACGCGGTCGGAACCGCTGTACTCAGCGAAACCGAAGACATTGTAAATGTCCGCATTAAGTTCAAAAACGGTGCTTGCGCTAATGTTACAGCCAGCCGAATCAGTGAAGAACCACAGCGCCGGTTCCGGGTGTTCCAGGATGATGCTTATATATCCATGGATTACGGCAATAATTCAGGTGTGGTCGTCAAGAAAAACAAACTTGGCCTGGTTCGCAAAAATGTCAGTCTTGACCCTAAAAACGCTCTTGCCGCCGAACTTGAAGATTTTATCTCGGCAATCAAAGAAAGCAAAGCCACCGGCAAAATTGTAGATCCCAAAGTTTCCGGCATGGACGGTTTGAAAGCTTTACAATTAGCCGAAGATATTGTTACAGAAATCCGGCGGTACAACAAAAAATACGCCAAATAAAGGCATCATGAAGACTCCGTCTAAAATTAATCTTTTTTTGAAAGTTACGGGGCGTTGTGAAAATTCTTATCACAGCATCAACACGCTTTTCATGCCGCTGGCGAATCCAGCGGATGAGATAAATATAGATTTCGAAGGGGCGGCAGGCATCAGCATAATTTGCGACACACCGGAAATCCCGTGCGGCGAACACAATTTATGCCATAAAGCCGCCGGTAAATACGCAGAATCCCGCGGAATAACTCCGAACTGGGAAATTACGATCGTTAAAAATATTCCTGTCGCTGCCGGAATGGGCGGCGGAAGTTCCGATGCCGCCGCGGTTTTGCGAATCCTGAATGAGCGATACAATAAATTAGATGAAAATGAACTCGCCGCCATAGCTTTGCGCTGTGGTGCGGATGTACCGTTTTTTCTTTCTCCCCGCCCTGCTTTTGCCAGGGGAATAGGGAATGTATTAAAATATCCTGAACTTAATTTACCTGAAATACCTTTGTTATTAATAAATCCCGGCTTCCCGGTCTCAGCCGCCTGGGCATACAAAAACCTGTCCCCGGATAATATCGGCGAAGTTCCCGCAGACTATGAACAGAAACTTTCAGATGCTCTGCAAAAAGCTGATTTGAAAAAACTTTCCAGGTTAATACATAATGATTTAGCGACTGCGTGTTATGAAAAATTTCCAATATTACGAATACTAAAGACAGAGTTATTAGCGTCAGGAGCCGCCGCGGCGGAGATAACCGGCAGCGGTCCGACTTTATTCGCATTGTGCGGAAGTTTTGAAAAACGCGATGAAATAACCAGCTCTTTCAAGCGGAACTACCCTCAAATGAACATCATAAAATCAAGCATAAGATGCAATTGAGCCAAATTACCCGCCAAAGCGATGTATTTTTTCTTTTTTAGCTGGAAAATTTTGATATAGGTATTACTTTACTTAAACCTATTAAAAACAGAGATAATTTATGCCGGCAAAAAAAGAAGTTTGCAACGCTGACGAAGTCAAGGCGGCTGTTCAAAAAGTCGCTGACGGTATCATTTCTGAATTTCTGAACAATTCCACTCGTGATTTCGCTATAATCGGAATTCATCAACAAGGAGTTCCATTAGCAAAACGCCTGATATCCATTATTAAAGAAAAAACCGGCTACAGCCCGGAACTTGCTTTGCTGGATATTTCAATGTATCGCGATGATATCGGAGTTCGTCAGGACTTACCTCAGATTAATGAAACTCGAATACCTTTCGATATGAATGATAAAGCCGTGATACTTGTCGACGATGTTTTATCATCAGGCAGAACGATTCGCGCCGCTCTCGACGCGGTTACGGATTACGGCCGCCCCGGTTTGATTCGTTTAGCCGTTCTGGTCAATCGCGGAAATCATGAATTCCCTGTTGGAGCGGATTACACGGGGATTAGCTTGCAGGTTCCAAATGAACGTAAAGTAGCGGTGGAGTTTGTTGAAAGCGACGGGCAGGACAGAGTTTGCACAATTGACTGGAAAAAAGACCAAGCCGGGAGGATAATTAATATGGGAAAATTTAACTGGACCAAAAAAGATTTGCTCAGTATATATGACTTGAGCGCAGCGGAAATAAGTTTTATCCTCGATACTGCCGGGGAATTTAAAAAAGTATCACAGCGTAATGTAAAAAAAGTACCGGCACTGCGCGGTAAAACCGTGGTTAACTTTTTTGTCGAACCCAGTACCCGCACCCGTATGTCATTTGAACTGGCTGAACAACGTTTGAGTGCCGATATTATTAATATCTCCGCCAGTTCAAGCAGTCTGAAAAAAGGTGAAACTCTGCTTGATACTATTCGCAATATTGAAGCTCTGCAGGCGGATTTAATTGTCATGCGGCATTCCGCGGCCGGTTCTCACAAGATGCTGGCTGATAAAATCAGCTGCGGAATTTTGAACGCCGGAGACGGAGCTCACAGCCATCCGACACAGGCTTTGCTTGATATGTTCACTATTCGTGAGAAGAAAGGCAGTATTAAAGGTTTGAAAGTGGCAATAGTCGGAGATATTCTGCACAGCCGGGTCGCCCGGAGTGACGCCTGGGGTTTGTTGAAGCTCGGCGCGGAAGTACGCTTTGCCGGGCCGTCAACTTTAGTGCCCCGGGAATTTGAAGCAATGGGTGTTAAAGTTTATCATAATTTGAAAGAAGCTGTTGAAGGTGTCGATGTAGTAAATCTGCTGCGAATCCAGCACGAACGCCAGCAAGCGGGATTTTTCCCGAGCACTGGTGAATATGCTAAATTCTTTGGTTTAAATAGAGAGACCGAAAAATATCTTAAACCGGACACTTTAATCATGCATCCGGGACCGATTAATCGCGGTATTGAACTTGATTCTTCTCTAGCGGATGGACCTCGTTCGGTGATTTTAGAACAAGTAACCAACGGTTTGGCTGTCCGCATGGCAGTTTTATTCCTTGTAGCGGGGTGTGTAAAAAAATGAGTATAAAAAAAGAATTTATATTAGCTGGCGGAAAAGTCGTAGATCCTTTTTCTGGAATCGAAGCGACAATGGATATCGGTGTCAAAGACGACAAAATCGTCGATCCGGCAACGCTGAAAAACGCTGAAAAAATAGATGTTTCAGGCAAAGTTGTCGCACCGGGTTTTATTGACCTGCATGTACATTTGCGCGAGCCGGGTAATTCCGCCGCCGAAACCATTAAAACCGGAACCAGGGCTGCCGCCGCCGGCGGGTTTACAACTATTGTTGCCATGCCTAATACCACCCCCGCCGCGGATACAGCCGCGGCGATTGAATATCTTAGCTTCCACGCAGCCAAAGACGGAGTGGTCAAAGTTTATCCCTGCGGCTGTATGACCAAAGGAATTGCCGGGAAGGAAATGGCTCCCATGGGCAGCTTGAAAGATGCTAGAGTCGCGGCTCTCAGTGATGACGGCAAGTGTATTCAAAATCATGAGTTGATGAAGCACATAATCGAATACGCCAAATCTATGGATTTGCCGATTCTGGATCATTGCGAGGATGAAAACCTCAAAGGCGACGGAGTAATGCACGAAGGAGTCTGGTCTACTTTGCTGGGTATGAAAGGCATGTCCGCGGCATCAGAAGAATTGATGGTCGCCCGCAATATTATTTTCGCCCGTGACGTTGACTGGAAAGTTCATCTTCAGCATTTGAGCAGTAAGGAAAGCGTGGAACAAGTTCGTGCCGCCCGCAAGCGCGGTATTCCGGTCAGTGCCGAAGTTACTCCGCATCATCTTTCACTTATTGACGAATGCATCAAAAAATTTGATACCAATTACAAAATGAACCCGCCTCTGCGTTCCGAAGAAGATCGTCAGGCTTTGATTGCCGGACTTGCTGACGGTACGATAACAGTCATTGCCACGGACCACGCGCCGCACACGCCGACCGCTAAAATGGTTGAGTTTGACTACGCGCCATTTGGAATTATAGGTTTGGAAACCGCGATATCTGTTTGTCTGAAGGAATTATATCACAGCGGAGTATTATCAATCAGTGATTTCGTCGCGAAGTTTACAAGTGGTCCGGCGGAAGTGCTTGGTCTCAGGAATCGCGGTTTCAAGCCCGGTAATGACGCGGACATAACTATCATTGATACTGAGCGGGAAATCACGATTGACGCGGATAAATTCTGTTCAAAATCCCGCAATACTCCTTTTAACGGTATGACTTTCAAAGGCAAAGCGGCGGCGACGATTGTTGATGGCAAATTTGTTTTTAACGAATTATAAAAATAGAGAACTTCAGTAATGAATATAAAAGATAATGTCGGGGAAATTGTCGACAAATTTTTACCTGAAGTAAGAGAATTGCGGCAGGCGATTCACAGCAATCCTGAACTTGCCGGCAATGAATTTGATACCGCGAAGCTTATCCGTGAAACTTTAGCGTCTACAGATATTGATTTGCTTAAACCTTATCTGGAAACCGATGTGGTCGGTATTCTTGAGGGGGGACAAGCTGGTAAATGTGTCGGGCTTCGTGCGGATATTGACGCTTTGCCTTTACTGGAAATGACTGACGTCCCCTATAAATCCTGTAATGATGGTATTATGCATGCCTGCGGTCATGACGGACATACCGCGATGCTGCTTGGCGCGGCAATGGTTTTAAATGAAATCAAAGACCGGCTTAAAGGTTCGGTAAAATTTATTTTTCAGCCAGGCGAAGAAGTTGCGGCTTTGGGTAAGAAACTGGTTGAGGCTGGAGCTTTGGAATCACCCGGGGCCGACGCGGTTTTTGCTTTGCATGGTTTTTCTAATCTCCCGGTCGGTTCTATTGCCGGTCGCGTCGGAGCGATGATGGCGGCAGCGGCTTTTTTCAAGATAAAAATTATCGGCAGAGGCGGGCATTGCAGCAAGCCTGAAACTTGTATTGATCCGATTGTAATCGGGTGTCAGGTGGTAAACCAGCTGCAGACGATAGTTTCCCGTCATTTTGCGCCTCAGGACGCGACCTGCCTGAGCGTTTGTCATTTTTCAGGCGGTCAAAATCCTAATGTTATTCCTGAAGAAGTTATTCTAGAAGGTTCAACCCGTTTTCTGGACAGCGCGGTCGGCGATCAGTTCCCTGAATTGATTGAAAACGTAGTTAAAGGAATTTGTCTGGCAAGCGGCGCGAAATATGAATTTGAGTATGAATTACCTTATATTCCGACGATAAATACTGCTGAATATGTTGAGATGGCTGAAGCTGTTACAACTGAATGTTTCGGCTTTGATATGTGGAGAGAACTGGAAAAATCCTCTATGGGTGGTGAAGATTTCTGTTATTATCTGCAAGAATGTCCGGGGGCTTTTTGTAATATTGGAATGGGGAAGGATCATCCTGCTCTGCATAATCCTGAATTTAATTTTGAGGACAAAGCACTTCGTAACGGAATTATCTTTTTAGTTATGATGACTTTGAAGACTATGGAAAGAGAGTAAGTGAATTTACAAAATATTTTAGCGTCTTTTTATGTAGATGGGTAAATTCCTGAGCTTATTGAGAAGGCGATACCCGAATTTGTTGTTTTTCCCTCAAGATATAGATAAGGTATTGACTATCTGCTTTTACCGCGATATATTAATATTGGAAGCACAAACGAGTAAAAAAAGGATTATATGTCTGAATCTGATAATGACAAGAAAAAGAATGATACTCAAAATCTGAATCCTGACAGTACGGGAAAGGTGCCTTCTGACTCTGAGAATATTGGATTTACTCAAAAAATTGATATTGATTATGGGAAAATAATCGATGACAGCAAAAAGAAAGCTTTCATTTACAGCATAGAGCAGGAACAGGATTACGAGCAGGAACAGGTGCAGAAAAGCATTACTGCTTCCTTGATAGGAACGTCTATTTTTGTCAAAAAACGCATTACTGATGATTATGTAAAAGCAAGTAGTATCTTATCTCCGGTAAATTTAGTCCCTTCGCTTGATGACAAACTGGAGTTGCAGGATGTAAATGATAATTATGAGCTGAAAGATCAATTTACAGAGGGGGCTCAAGGGGTAATCAGGACTGCTTTCGATAAATCTTTGAAACGTGATATTGTAGTAAAATCACTCAAGACTGATAAAGCCGAAGAAGATGCGCGGGAAAATGAAAGCTTATTCATCTCCGAAGCCAGGATAATGGCTCAACTGGATCATCCCTCAATTATTCCTCTATACGGCTTACATTGCGGAGTTCAAAGTAAACTGCATTTGGCGATGAAGCACATTCACGGCAAAACTCTGGAAAAGTATTTACAGGATATTGTTATTCTATATAAACACGAGGGAATAGAAAAATTTGACGAAAAACGTTCTATGTCAACTCGTATAGAATATCTTATAAAAGTATGTGAAGCGGTTGATTACGCACATTGCAAAGGGGTAATTCATAGAGACCTCAAGCCTGAAAATATTATGATCGGCAATTATGGTGAAGTCTATGTTATGGATTGGGGGCTGGCTTGTCTGGTGGAGCCTGAAAAATTCTCAGATAATGAGCATATTGCTAAAATCGGGGCACATTCCAAAAATGAACTTGTCGGAACGCCTTGTTATATAGCTCCTGAACTGATCCAGGGCGAATTATGCAGCCCGCAATCAGATATTTTTTCTTTGGGAATGATACTTTTTGAAATTGTTGCTTTAAAGAGAGCAGTAAACGGCAAAACAGTAAATGAAGCGTTAAAAAACATTCTTAAATGTAATTACAGTTCATTTAAGCACCGCTTCCTTAAAGGAAAGCTTCCAAATGATCTTGAAGCAATTGTAGCCAAAGCTATTTGCGCCCCTCTGGCTCAACGCTATAAAACAGCGGGCGATATGGCTAAAGATTTGAAACTTTACCTTATGCGTGAAGAAACTAATGCCAGACCGGATAATATTTGCAGAAAATATATACGCGCTATGATTAATCATAAAATGACTACTTCCATTGTGATATTGAGTATGCTTTTGTGCTTGGCCGCTAGTACAATTTACAGCTTACACTCTCAGAATACTCTTATGAGAGAGCAGAAGACAAGAGAAGCCATGCTGACTTCTTTTCAAGCTGACGTATCCCGGAGAGCTAATGAAATGCAGCACATATGCGTTTATTTT
>DAOWBJ010000160.1 GCA_030634125.1 Victivallales bacterium | reverse complement strand
TATATACGGATTTTGTACCCCTCATGACATAAAATCATAAAAAAACAGTAAAAAACAACATCCGCACATGGTCGTACATACGATGTATATACGAAATTAACCTCAAAATACAGCCGTGCACGAGCCGTATATACGGATTTTGTACCCCTTATGACATCAAATTATCAAAAAACAGTAAAAAACAGCATCCGTACACGGTCGTACATACGATGTGTATACGGAATTGAGCTCAAAATAAAGGCGTACACGAGATGTATATACGGATTTTGTACCCCTTATTACAAATTAAACCAGACGTACACGTCGTATGTACGACGTATATACGACAGTTAACCATCTAAAAATAAAGGTCTTATAAATTATGCACCCTCTCAAAACAAAGCGTTCGCGAACGCAATGACCTCGGAACGAGGGATATTGCGTCTACGATAAACAATAAAACCCATATTATTGCTTATCCTAAGAAGTCTATATACACTAACAACACAATCAAATCAAGGAACAAAAAATTATGTTTACAATGGCAAAAGTAAAAGACGATAACACTACTGGAAACAATTTCATGTATAATCATTTATCGTCAAATGATTACTATTCTCAAAACGAAAAGATAGTTGGACACTGGTATGGAAAACTATCTGAAGAATTTGGAATTAAAGGACATGAAATTGCGGCGGCGGAATTTGTAAAAATCCAGAAAAATGAAAACCCATGGCGCGGCGGCAAATTAACGCCAGCCGTCAGAAATGGCTCTTCCAGATTTTTGGACTTTCAATGTTCGGCGCAAAAATCAGTATCCATTATGGCGGTCGTCATGAACGATCAACGGTTATCGAAAGCGCATAGCAAATGCGTCAAAGAAGCTTTAACGGAAATGGAAAAATTTGTCTCATGCCGCATCCGTAAAGGAGCTTTTAAAAACAGCGAAAAACTGGAAGTAACCGGCAACTTGATCGCCGGACTTTATAACCATAATGCAAGCCGTGCGCTTGATCCACAAATCCACACTCATTGTGTTGTCGCCAATGTAACCTGGTGCGAATCAGAACAACGTTATAAAGCACTATCGGAATTTGAAATTTTAAAGGCTATAAGATACTGTGGAAAATTCTATCAAAACGCCATGGCAAAGCGTGTCCAGGAACTCGGCTATGATATCGAATTAAAACACACAAACAGAGGCATAGAGGGCTTTGAAATCAAAGGCGTTGATAATGACTTGCTAGAAAGATACAGCCGCCGCAGGGCAGAAATAGAAGAGGAAATAGAAAAGTTCAAAAACGAAACCGGGCGTGAACCAAGTCCGGCGGAAATTCACATCATTGCCAAAGAAACCCGTGAAGCAAAACTTGCGGAGATCACAACGCCGGAAGTTTTAGAATCACAAAGAAAGATGCTTTCAGAAAAAGAGCTTTCTAATCTGCGTTACATAAAATATTCTGCTTTAGAAAATAATCGAAAGCTGAAAGAAATATCATCAGGAAAGATAATTCAGATATTCAGCAAAACAATAGATCATCTTTACGAACGCAAATCTGTCGTCGTCGGACATGAGCTTCTCGCCGAAGCTTTAAACCAGGGCATGGAAAATGCCAGAGCCAAAGATTTAAAACTGGCTCTAAAGAATAATAAAGAACTAATTCCTTTAACGGATTCCCCTGATCCCTTAAAAACATATTACATCACAAAACACGGCTTGGCTCTGGAACGCGAAGCGATCCAGTTGGCAAACGCAGGTATTGGTATTTTTAAACCACTTGGCGAGCAAGCCGAAGTGGATACCAGCAAACTATCACTCATTCAGCGGGACGCTGTAAACGGCATTTTACAATGCCAGGATTTTGCCTGCCTTTTACGTGGATACGCGGGAAGTGGAAAATCATTTACGCTCAAATCAGTTCATAGCGGCTTGATAGCTTCCGGCAAAAATCCTTTATATCTCGCTCCGACTCGTGGAGCAGTTAAAGTCCTAAAAGATGATGGTTTTGAAAATGCCACAACAGTGGCAGCGTTTCTCAATAATCCGGAAATCCCCAAAGATACAGTTTTGATTATTGATGAAAGCTCTTTAGTAAGCGCGGCGGTTGGACATAAGTTAATGTGGCTAGCGAAAGAAAATAATGCTCGAATGATTTTCGTCGGGGATCGTCGGCAGCATTTATCAGTGGAAGCCGGGGATTTTTTGAAGGTGCTGGAATTTTACAGCGACATCAAAAACTTTGAATTATCCCAAATCATCCGGCAAATCCCAAAACATTATCGCAAAGCCGTTCAACTCATGGCGAACAACAAAACCGCTGAAGGTCTGGAACGCCTAAACGATCTCGGAGTCATAGAAGAAAAAAGCCATCATTATTTATCGGCGGCAGCTAAAAGCTACGCCAATAAAATAATCGAGGATAGAAAATGTTTGCTCGTATCTCCAACTCACAGAGAAATAGATACGCTAAACGCTTTGGTGCGCAAAGAATTCTCCGACGAGGGAATACTTGATTTTTCTGAGCAGCAATCACGAACCTGTTTCCAGGACCATAACTGGACCCGCGACCAAATCGCTAGCCCTCAAACTTACCGTCTCGGTAACGCCATCCGCTTCAATACACCATTGTTCGGCACAAAATATCAAAAACACGATATCCTGACAATCGATAAAATCTCGGAAAACAGCAATAACGTATTAGCGAATGGGACCAGCCTAACGCCGTCCCAACTCAAAAATAAAATAAGCGTAGGAATAATGAAATCATTAGACCTAACCTCCGGCGATAAAATCCTAATCACCGCCAATAATAAAGATTATGGTCTGACGAATGGAGATACTGCAGTAATTGATGAAATTTATTCAGGTGGTGAAATATTATTAGATGACGGGCGAACTGTTCCGGCAGAATTTGAATCAATTTCATACGGCTACGCCACAACCAGTCACAAAAGCCAGGGTTCAACCTGCGACCACGCCATTTTAGCCGCCGCCAAAATGAGCAACCGCGCATGTTACGTTGGCTCCAGCCGAGGCAGGCAATCGGTAAAAGTTTTTACTCCCGACTTCGAGCATCTCCATGACAGCGTTAAACGCAACTCTGAACATTTGACCGGACATGACTTAATAGCCGCAAGGCAGGAATATATCAATGATATTTCTCCAAAACAAGATATAGAAAATATACAAAAAAATGAAGAAATCCAACAGGAAAAGGAAGTTCAAGAAATCAGTCAAAGCTTTTAAATGAGTTGCTTCACCAACTCTACTGAAAATTCCTGCTTCGTTAGAAAAAACGGAGCAGGAATTTTTATCGCCCATAATTATATCCGTACTTCTCAAATGGCTTTCTATTGCCTTCATCATCTACTGTTATAATAATATAGTGATAGCCTGGTTTTGCTCTATCTAAATAACGAACATAATCCATCATTACCAATGTTTCATAATCAAATGTTTCTACCAGCTCATGCTCGTTTGTTAGATTGTTCATTAATCTTAATTCGTATTGCATTTTTCACCTCTTTGGAAATTGAATATGATAGCATTCACATTCAGGATTTAAGTTCAAGGCTGTTGCAAAAGCTTGAGCCTCTTCGAATGTTGCAAAAGATTTTGAATCCTTAGCTTTATCTTTCATATAGTAAATTACTGTATATTTTAAAAATTTAACCATCTTTTTGCTCTCCTTGCCCTTGTGGGACTTTAGTTTTTATTGTGAGAAATACTCAAGCCGGGAGCGTAACGAGTACGCCCCCGAACTGAGGATTTATCTACTATCGCGAACTTCCGCAAGCGTTTTTGGTGTCCAGTTGAAGTCCAATTCTCCACCATTTTTGATTATGTCCACTATGCTGATAAAACCAATTTCGTCGCAGTACATACAAGCCAGCCCGAACGCCTGTAACTGTTCAGGTTCCATGTCCCGTTCTGTGATATACCAATCAAAATCGCCAATAAAATAGTGAAGATATACTATGGCATCCTCGCCTTTGCCGTCCTGCTCATATGTCTTCGGCATGGCTTCAATGGTATTATTAAGTTCTTCGACCAGCTTTTCAAAATAGTTTCTTTCCTCGCCTTTCATATTCATTTCGAGTGTTGTGAGTTGTTCAATACTTAGAAAATTGTGTAATTGCGTGTTCATCTGTTATGCTCCTTTTGCTAGTGGTAAATCATTTTTCAGTTGTTCTGTTACTTCTTTGAGTTTTCGAGTTTGATTGTCTATACTGATTGCAAGTTGTCGTTCCAGTTCATTCAGGATAATCTGATAATCTTCCTTGGAAACACTAAAAGCACCGGAAACGGAAACATTTTCAAGAAACCCCCACTCGATACAGCCGTCGACAATAATGTATGCCAAGGCAATGTCCTGCGACAAATTCATTCCGCAACCAGTCAACGCCAGATAATAATTGTCATCCTGCGAATTATAGACAACTGTACAGCCTGTTTCCTCGCATACCTTGATAATTTTTTCTTCATCCGGTTCAGAAAAAAGTGGGTAGGCATAGTTCACTACTGGCTTATTATCCTGATGTGTATCATCGGGATAGCATTCGCATGTATGACAATATTCTTTTTCTTTATTACCATGAGAACAATGTGACAATTTTTCGAGTTCCTTGTCATACATGATTCCTGCTCCAATAAAATCCCAATTGCGATAAATATCTGTATCGCCCCAATTTACATATGTACTTTTCATGACTGTCAATCTCCCTGTTATTTTATTATCTTTGCTCTATTAAAATCTTTAATTATTACCTTTTTGTTATCGTCTATTGTTTCAGCGATAGACTCTAAAAGTAATTTTTTAGCCTGTTTAAATCTTTGCTTAGGTGTTCCCTGAAAATTGTTATCCATAGTACCAAGCATTTCGAAAATCATATTGTCAACGTTGATGCGCATGGTATTAGCTCCTATTTGATTTTGAGTTATAGGGAGCCCCGAGGAGCTCCCATATTTTTTATGCCGCAAGTTCTTTTTCCTGCTCTTCGAGCTTCTTCCAGCATT
>DAOWBJ010000002.1 GCA_030634125.1 Victivallales bacterium | reverse complement strand
AGCAATTCAATGAGTGTGAAATTACTCACAATGAACAACTTGCGACTTTTTCTGCTTCTTTTGGTTTTCATTTCAGTTCTCCTTTTTAGATTGAGCCGATTGTAAAATTTTGGCTCTCTTTTATTAATAATTTGTTTGGTCGAAATTACTAAAAGCACTAATTTTAATTAAAACTCGCCCTATGTTATTATATTATACAGTGACATATGAAATTATTCATAATACTTTTATGTTAATCAATTCTTTACCTAATCTTTCTGTCGCGTTTGGTTCATCCGTTTTGCTGTTTTTTTATCAATACGATTTACACTCAACTTTTTCACGCTAAAATTTTACGTATAAATTTTGCCCTTCCTTAATAATATCCGTGCCGTCGAACCGTATCGACTGCAATTTTTACATTTTCCGCTGGAACATCGTGCGGTATGCCTTCTCCGGTACAAAAAATATAACCTCCTCCCCCCATTGCTTTTGTTAATAATTCTTTTACCGTGTTTTCAACCATTTGTTCAGTGCCTTCCCGCAACACCTTGATTGGGTCTAAATTCCCCATTACACATTTGCTGCCGGAAAGAAGTTTCTTTACCTCCACTATATCTGCGTTTTCTCCCACATTAATCGCATCGCAACTAATTTGAGTTGCAACTTTCAGATGTGCAAGTGAAGTTTCACCGCCATGATAAAAACTTATACCTCCGCCCTTGCGAATTATTTGTGCGCTGTGATCCGCTGGTTCGACCGCCAGATCAAGTAAATCATCAGGAGAAATAAACTTTGATGTTGCCAGGCAATCACCTAGCCAGATAATATCGGCACCAGCCTCTAATTGTGCCTTTGCCCATATTTCATTGCAGTCATTAATGTAAACCATAAAGTCTTTGAGCAACGGACGATCCTCCATCATCAGAAACATCAAGGCCTCTACTCCAACTAATAATGACACGGCGGAAAACGGAGCGGCTATTCGCCCTGCCAGGCACGCACGTTTACCTATTTCCTGTTTAAGGTTTCGAAGTCCTTCTAAATGTAACGGCATACGTCCATCAGATTCCGGATTCGGCAAACGCAACTTATTTAAACTTTCCCGCGTTGGCGAAAGGTGGTCAATTACGGCAGGTGGAGATTTGCTTTCATCAGTAACCGCTATTCCAGTAAATTCCCACTCAATTAAATCATCGGGAAATAAAATAAACCAGTCGTAACCAAATTGCTCTATCGTGTTAACTCCCGTTTTTACCATATTGTCAGGATTGGTTCGAAATTCGCGATGAGTCAAACCGCTTTGCGCAACGTCGAACTCAAGTCCCAATGGCAAACATGGTACCCGTGTAGGCTTTTCAAGTTTGATGCATTTATTTATGCACTCAATGATTTCACTGCGTTCCATGATAGAAAATCATTCCATATAATTAATCTGTTTTTGTTAGTTACTAATTCTAGTATAAGTGTTAAACGAAAAAAAGTCAATAGGTGATTTTGTTTTATTTTAATATTTAATATTTTTGAAAATTGAAAAGGTAAACGCACCCCCCTCCAAAACCCTCAAATGCATTTAGTTTGACAAAAGCAAAGGAGTGCATTAAATCTGACAAACCAGTCGTCGCATTGGAAGAGTTATGCATAGGGCGTGCTTTGACGAGAATGGGCCACAGCCCAGAGCTCGTCGGAGTCAAAGCACGAACTGTGTGTAACTCGGTTGCATTTCCTCAAAAGAGCGATATGTTGTCAGTAAATAATTTAGGCAAGATACCGGGGTGCGTTTAGCATGTCCGAAAAACAGACTGAGCGTAACGCCATGGGTACGTATTGTCTTTTTTGTCAGAATAAACGCACAAAGAGCATGCCATTTTATCTCATAAAGCGAAATATTCAAACCCTTACTATCGTATTGTCAAACTAAACGCACTACTATTTCTAGGTAACGTTCGTTTACTTTGACAAACGTGCGTTTACTTTTTCAATTGACCTATTTAATATTTTATTTGCCTGATAAGTCAAAATATTAATTGTTAATAAGCTCAAAATGATAATTTTAATCAAAAAGTATGTTGACTTTTTTTCATTTAGCACTATTATATATTATAAGACAATTATTTTTAAAGTATTCACGGTGAAATATATGAATAATCAAAGCGGAATATTACAACTTAATTCAATCAAAAAAAATAATCGGCAAGCTTTATTGCGTGAGTTATATTTGGGGGGACCGATGTCCCGGGTTGAATTATCCCGTCGACTTAATTGCAACGGGACAACAACAACTCGTGGTATTCGCAATCTTATGGAATGTGGATTAGTATTGGAAGGACAACTTGAAAAAATACAGCAAGGGCGGCCAAGACGTATACTGAAGTTTAACTCGGCAAAAATGAAATCAATTGGAATCGAAATAAGTCCGGGTAAAATTGTCGCAATTATTGCTGATTTATCCGGGAAAATACTGCTTAGAGATCAGGTTCGCTTTAGTGTTGATATTGAAAGCGATGAACTTATGGCATGTTTGGATGAGGTCACTGACCGCTTACTGGCGGAAGTGCCAAAAGATGAAAGGCTTGGTGTTGGAGTTGCGACCTTTGGTCATTTTCATCATGACAGTCGAATTATCGAAAAAGCCGCTGGCTTTCATGCTATTGAACACACTGATATTGAAAAGCACTTCATTAAAAAATTTAACATTAAACCTGAAATTATTGATGGCACTTTGGCATTGGCATATAATCAGACACAAACCAGACAGTCAGGACAAGGCATTTGTGTTACTCTGAATCTTGGACGAGGTATCGGACATGTTGTAACAATTAACGGCAAGGCTGTTTCCACCAGAGACTCTCATCCCGGTGAATTCGGACATACAAGTTGTGAAATTAACGGACTTCTTTGCTCTTGTGGTCGCCGGGGCTGCCTTGAAACGGTCAGTTCAATTGGCGCATTACTTAAAAAAGTGTCGGAAGAATATCGTCCAATGGAATTTGATGAGCTTTGTTCGACATGGCATAAAAATCCAGTGCTTACAGATATAGTTAATTATGCAGCGACCTATCTTGCGGCAGGAATAGCTAATCTAATTAACATTACCGTTCCTGATAAACTTATTCTCTGTGGAGAATTGCTTAAGCTTGGAGATCAATTCACTGATAAGCTCAAAGAGCAACTCAAGGAATATGCTATTCAGCAGCTTATAGAATATCTTGATATTTCGATACCCAAGTTTGATAGTTATAGCATCAGCCTTGGCGCAACTTCACCCCTGATAAGGAAGTTTTTTGAATAATGAATCACACAAAAAAATCCCCTGAACAAAATGTTAGAACTGGACGCCTTGCCGATAAAATATGCGTAATTACTGGAGGAGGACAAGGAATCGGTCGCGCCGCGGCTGAACTTTTTTCTCATGAAAGCGCGAAAGTGTTTATTATCGAAAAAAATGAACATCTTGGTCGTGAAGCGGCTGAAGCTTGCGGGGAGAAGGCAAGTTTTCTTAAGGTTGACATTGCCGATCCGGCACAAGTCGAAGCAGCTTTCGATTTAATCAAAAAACAGTGCTGACGGCTTGATGTGCTTTACAATAACGCCTCTATTTTTTTTAGAAATAAAGATGATTCTATTGATTGTGTATCTTCAGATATTTGGCACCGAATTATCGAGGTTAATCTATTTGGCCTATATCTCTGTTCACAAAAAGCAGTTCCATTGTTGCGTGCTAACGGAGGAGGCAGTATCATAAATACATCTTCCAGTGCCGGATTAATTGGGATTCCCGGCTGTGATGCCTACACCGCCACCAAAGGCGCAACTATTTCACTCACCCGATCAATGGCAGTCGAATATGGTCCCCGCAACATTCGGGTCAACTGTATTGCCCCGGCCGCTATAACTACTAAAATGGTAAAAGAAAGCAGTTTAAAGCATGATTCTTTTGATGAAGCATCATTTCTCAAGCTGCGCTCGCCGTTGCGTCGTTATGGATCTGCCGAAGAGATTGCCAAAATCGCCCTCTTTCTCGCGTCTGATGATTCTTCATACATCAACGGTGCTGTCATCGTTGGTGATGGCGGCCTGACCATCAACGGGGATCTGTCAAAGGCAAATTGAACTATTCAAATCTGTCGATTACAGAAAATAATTGCAGTATTTTACCTTGACGATTAACTTCAATATATTTTTATACAGAAATAATATAAAAACTCTAGGAACTTAAATGAAAAAAGAAAAACTGATTGCATTTCATATTGATATGAATATTGGGCAATTCACAAAAGATTATCTTTTGAAATGGATAAAGATTCTTCATAAAGCCGGTTATAATACTCTTGTCTGGGATGTAGAGAACAATGTCAGGTGGGAAACATGCCCGGAATGTGTCACGCCGGAAGCATTTCAAAAAATCGAATTTAAAGAAATTTTAAAATTTGCTTCTGATTACGGATTTAAAAACATACCATTATTTCAAACGATCGGGCACTGTGAATACGTTATGAACACTGGTAAGTATGATTATCTAAAAGAAGTTCCTCATGAAAATTCAAAATTCGATATTCATGATCCCATACTCTTAGAAATGGTAAAAGCAACTGACCAATATTGTTCCTCAAATCCTGATGTTTTTGTTTTTTTAAATGCCTGGATTGATGAATATCTGGAGCTTTTTGAAAATCCTGAATATTTTCACCTTGGAGCAGATGAGGCCTTTTTACTCGGGACGTGTGAGAAATGTTTGAAACATGCAGAACAAACCTCTCGCTCCAATTTATATATTTCTCATATTAAAAAATTGTACGAGCCTTTACTCAAAAAAGGAATTAAACCAATTATTTGGGCTGACATGATATTAAAATACAATGAAAGTTTGAATGAACTCTCAAGAGATGTATATCTATGTGACTGGAACTATTACAATTCACATAAATTCAAAAAAATATGGGTTTGGGGAAAAGGTTTTGTGGAAATAAATGATTTACCGAAAAAAACAATTGATAAATTTGGTGATTTTATTTTTCCTGATAAAGACCGCTCTAAAGTAAATTACTACTATACAACAGATTTTTTATTAAAGAACGGGTTTAAAGTTTTATGTGCGCCGAGTTCAAGCTGTTACAATGACACACATGGAGCTATCGGTGAATGTGTTTTTGCACCTCATGAAGAAATTCACCCTGTTAATTGTTTTGATTTTTCAAAAAAAGGAATCCATGATGCTGAAGGTGTATTATTAACAAGCTGGAGTGTGCATCTTCATCCGTGGGAAATGCAGATTAACTCTATCTACGCGCCGGGATATGTGGCAAAAGAAAATACCGCGGATTTTAATGCCTATGAAGCATGGTTTCTAAAAAACATCTTTGGAGATAATGCTGAGGAATATCTCTCTTTAACACGTCTTTTTAATCCGGCTTGTATTTTTTCATATGGAACAAATATCAAATTTGGTCTTGGGTATGGGAAGTCAGCAAAGGAAGTGCCTCTGGGATGGGTTAATGAAAAATTAAAAATTATTAAAGATAAAAATCTCATTGATGAATTTCTCATAGAAACAAGGAGTAAATTAGAAGATTACAAAAAAGCTTTGAAAGGATTTAAAAGATTAAAAAATAATGCAGCAAGAAACGTGGAATACTTGGAGTATTGGATATTTGCCAGTGAACTTATGATTAACAGAGCAAAAGTTGTTTTAGTTCTATTGGAATCATGTATTAGCAATGTGCAGATAGACAAAAATGCAATAACAACTTTAATTTCTGAGTTGGAAGTGCTTAGAAATAAGTATAAAAAATTATATTTAACAATGCAGAAACCATTTCGTGCTAATCAGATAACGCGATGGGTGTTTGACTCGCTTCTTCATGAACTTAAAAGTCTAGCTTGCACAAAAAATAAAGCAGATATTGCTCAAGGCGATTAATAGACCTGACTATAATATATAAATACTGAAAAATAAAACATAAGGTGGAGCTTCTTAATATAAATTAACTTTAAGAAGGATTTAAAATTCAATGATAAAAAAATATTACAAAAGAATGCTTACAATTCGATATTTTGAAGAGCGAATCAAGCAAATGTATCGTGGGGGTGAATTCTTTGGCGCAATACATTTGTATATTGGTCAGGAAGCAATTGCTGTTGGTCTGTGTTCTCAGTTAAGTGACAATGACTATGTATTCAGCACACACCGAGGGCATGGTCATTATTTAGCAAAGACACATGACACAAAAGGTGCGATTGCCGAATTATTCGGCAAGGAAACAGGTTGTTCCCATGGATACGGCGGCTCAATGCACATGTTTAATCCGCTAAAAGGATTTATGGGCGGAAACGGAATCGTTGGAGGAGGTATTCCTCTAGCGTTGGGAGCTGCCTTCTCTGCGCAATACAGAGGAACAAATGAAGTGAGTGTAGTTTTTTTCGGGGAAGGAGCATCCAATCAGGGAACATTTCATGAATCATTGAATCTGGCGGCATTAAAAAAACTCCCACTGATTGCGGTTTGTGAAAACAACCGTTATGCCGCGACTACTCCGGTCGCATTATCGACCTCGGACGAGGATATAACTAAACGAGCGGACGCTTACGGCATAAAATCTTTGAGTGTTAATGGCAACGACTTAACAGAAGTTATCGCAGCTGCAAAAAAAGCCGTAAAACATGTTCGTTCCGGCAACGGGCCTTTCCTGCTTGACTGTAAAACCTACCGCGTCGAACCGCATTGCGGAATCATTGCGGATAAACGTCCGGAAGACGAGCTTGCGCAATGGCAGAAACCTGAAAATGATCCGCTGAATTGTTATCAGGCACAACACCCGAAAGAGCTTAATTCAGCCACAGTTGCCGCTTTAGAGACAGATGTTAAATATGAAATCGAAGAGGCTGTAGAATTTGCCCGCGCAAGTTCTTTTCCGAAAGTCGAAAATTTTATTAAGGAGTTTGCGGTACAATGAGAAAAATAACTTATATTGATGCCATGAATGAGGCTCTTCACGAGGAAATGCAGCGTGACGAAAATGTATTTGTGATTGGTGAAGACGTGGATATAGATGGCGGAGTTTGGAATGAATGTTACAAGCTTATGGAAACATTCGGCAAGCAACGCGTCGTCGGAACACCAATTTCGGAATCTGCATTTTCAGGGCTTGCCGCTGGTGCGGCAATGTGCGGATTGCGTCCAGTACTTGAATTTATGTACATGGATTTTGTCGGCGTGGCAATGGACCAACTTTGCAATCAAATCGCCAAACTGCATATAATGTCAGGCGGGCAGGTAAAAATACCTGTTACAATACGCATGTGCGGCACTGGTACCGGCAGCCGTGAAGCGGCGCAGCATTCTCAAAGCCTTGAAGCGTGGTTTGCCCATATTCCCGGCTTCAAGGTAGTCATGCCGGCAACGGCTAAAGATTCCAAGGGATTGCTGAAAGCCGCGATCCGTGATGATTCGCCAGTGATATTCATTGAAAACCGTAATTTATATTACGAAAAAGAACCTGTCCCGGAAGGTGAGTTTATTGTTCCAATTGGTCAGGGGGAAATAGTCAGGGAAGGAACGGATGTTACCGTTGTCGCTGTGGCATATTCACGTCATAAAGTACTCAAGGCTCTTGAAATGACGGAAGCAAGCGTTGAGTTGATTGATCCCCGGACTGTTGACCCACTGGATATGCCGCTGATCTTAGATTCATTAGCTAAAACAGGAAAACTGCTGGTTGTCCAGGAAGCGACAAGCGAGTGCGGCATCGGCGCAGAGATAGTCCGTCAAGTAGTTGAAAAAGGATTTGATTACCTAGACTGTCCACCTGTTGTTTTGGGCGGCAAAAATATCCCGACCCCATTCAGCGCGCCGCTGGAAGACCACGTATTGCCGCAAGTGGAAGATATAGCGGAAAAAATAACGGCTTTTGCCAAATATCAGATATAGTAAGAAAAACTGATAACTGGTAACTGATAACTGGTAACTGAAAAATGAAAGTTTATTTACGTATTTTTTTTTAATGCTTGGAGATTATATCTCTTTACGGTTCAACATACTTTTACAATCTTTTTCAGAATTATTCAGGGTTTTGTAATTTATCACTCATTCATACCATTTTGCAGGCAGAATATCTTTCTCAATTTCCAGCAGTTCTTTAATAATCATTCTGGCATCGCCGATATTGTTAACCAATGGATCTGTCATCATGGCACGCAATAAGGTTTTGTGATTAGAACTTAACCGGCTTCGCCGGGACTTTTTCTTTTCCGAGCCATCAGGCTCTTTGGACTGCGGCGGTCCTCCGCCGCTTTTAAATTTCACGCCACAAACTAACACTCGCGCATAGGCCGGGGTGTGTATTTTTTTGAGTTCTGATGCCAGCTCATCTTGTGCTTTGGCTATATCGTAGGTATCTTGGAGATTTAACCAAAATTCTGTACTGTTGCCAAAAAACTTACTCAATCTTACAGCTGTATCGGCTGTAATGCCGCGCTGTTCTCCGACAATCGCGTTTATACGGCGTACAGGCACTCTTAATTCCCTTGCCAGTTTGCTTTGGGTTAAGTTATAATCCTCTAAAAAATCCCTCAAAATTTCACCGGGGTGAGTGTTTCGTAATTCATCCATACTCAACTATCTCTTCTTTTTTTTATATAAATATAACCCAAAAGGTTAAATGTCAAGTTTTTTACATTTTCTTTATGATTTTTCTAAAAATTTAATTTGTTTATTAGAGAAATGGGTGTCTATTAAAAAGACCTGTATATTTTCGAGTCGGCGGCTTTTTAAAGTTGTCGGCTTTTAATATATAGACAATAAAGTTTTTCATAAATAATAACATATTTAACGAGGCAGGTTCAAAGAATGTATAATTGGAAAATCCAACGTGAACGCTCAGCTTTTATTGCACTGGCTAACGGTGAAATATTCAGAGGCTGGAGTTTTGGTGCTCCGGTTGATAAAGTTGGCGAGCTGGTTTTTAATACCGGAATGACTGGCTATCAGGAGATCATAAGCGATCCTTCCTACGCCGGACAATTCGTCACTTTGACTTCACCGGAAATAGGTAATTACGGCTGCAACGAAGCGGACATGGAGTCCCGCAGTCTGTTTTTGAATGGTTTGGTAATTCATGAGTTGAATCAACCATCAAATTTCCGTTCAGAAATAGCACTTGATAAAATGTTGATCAAAAATAATGTTCCGGGAATTGCCGGGATTGATACCCGCCGTTTGACTATCCTCTTACGTTCACTTGGAACTCAAAAAGCATATATGCACTGCTCCGACGAAGAAATTTATGAAGAAGAAGCCGTAAAACGAGCTCAGGAATGGTGCGGCCTGGATAATCAGGATTACGCGGCAAAAGTCAGCTGTAAAAAATCCTATGTCTGGAACGAAAATGGAAAATATAAAATAATCGCTCTCGATTTCGGGGTTAAATATAATATTCTGCGCCAGCTCGCAGCCAATGACATGCAGGTAACCGTGGTTCCGGCATCAACAAGCGCGGCGGAAATAATGGCGATGAAACCTGACGGCGTTTTTCTTTCCAACGGTCCGGCTGACCCGTCCGCGGTAAAATATGCCATTGAATGCGCACGCGAGCTGATCGGCAAAGTCCCATTGATGGGAATTTGTCTTGGACATCAGATTTTAGGTATTGCCTCCGGCGCTAAATGTGAACGTCTTAAATTCGGTCATCACGGCTGCAATCATCCTGTTAAAAATCTCGCAAGCGGGGAAGTTGAAATAACTTCGCAGAATCATAATTTTGCCTTAACCATGAATAATCTGCCGGATGAGCTGGAAATCACGCATATAAATTTGAATGACCAGACCGTCGAAGGCATTCGTCATAAGGGCGCAGCAATGTTCAGCGTACAGTACCATCCTGAAGCCGCCCCGGGGCCACATGATTCCGAATATTTATTCAAACAATTTCTTCAAATACTGGAGCGCTGAAAACTATGCCTAAACGTAATGATTTACACAAAATAATGTTAATCGGCTCCGGTCCAATCGTCATTGGACAAGGATGCGAATTCGATTATTCCGGGGTGCAGGCCTGCAAAGTATTGAAAAGTGAAGGCTGCGAAGTGATTCTGGTAAACAGTAATCCGGCGACCATCATGACAGACCCGGAATTCGCCGACCGTACCTATATCGAACCTTTGACCGCCGGTATTCTTCATGAAATTATTCGCCGTGAACGCCCGAACGCTTTACTGCCGACACTTGGCGGTCAAACCGCGCTGAATCTCGCCATGGAACTGGCGGAAAGCGGAATTCTGGACCGTTACAACGTTGAATTAATCGGTGCCGACGCGGAAAGTATCCAAAAAGCTGAAGATCGTCAACTTTTTAAGAAAACCATGCTCGAAATCGGGCTCGATTTACCTCGTTCAGATTCGGCTCATACACTGTCGGAAGCTCATAAAATTGCAGGGGAAATTGGTTCATGGCCATTGATTATCCGTCCGGGCTTCACCCTTGGCGGCTCCGGCGGCGGCATTGCTTACGATCCCGAAGAATTTGAAGAAATTGTCATGCGCGGACTGGATGCCAGTCAAAATACTGAAGTATTGATTGAAGAATCTTTACTCGGCTGGAAAGAATTTGAAATGGAAGTCATGCGTGACAAAAAAGGCAATTCAGTAATTGTCTGTTCGATTGAAAACCTCGATCCAATGGGCGTTCATACCGGTGATTCGATCACCATCGCTCCTATCCAGACTTTGACGGATCGCGAATACCAGGAAATGCGTGACGACAGCCTCAGAGTAATGGAAGCTATCGGAGTCGCGACCGGCGGTTCTAATGTCCAATGGTCCGTTGACCCTGACACCGGACGTCGAATCATTATCGAAATGAACCCGCGTGTCTCCCGTTCGTCAGCCCTGGCTTCAAAAGCAACAGGTTTCCCGATCGCGAAAATCGCTACACTACTGGCAATCGGTTATACTCTTGATGAAATATTAAATGATATTACCGGCGAAACTCCAAGCTGTTTTGAACCTTCTCTGGACTACGTTGTTACTAAAATACCTCGTTTCACATTTGAAAAATTCACTCAGGCTGATTCAACTCTCGGGACACAGATGAAGTCCGTCGGTGAAGCCATGTCTATCGGCAGAAACCTCAAACAGTCTTTCCAAAAAGCTCTGCGCTCTCTGGAAACCGGACGTGCCGGATTCGGTGCCGACGGCAAAGACGAATGCTTTGAAGCCATGACAAAAGAGGATATCGAAGCGGAAATGATTCGTCCCCACAGCGAACGTGTTTTCGTGATACGGGCGGCATTTAAACGTGGTTATGATGTTGAAAAAATATTTGAATTAACTAAAATAGACCGCTACTTCCTGCGCCACATGGCGGAACTGGTGGCTTTTGAATCGGAAATATCTTCCGTCGGCTCACTGGAAGCTTTATGCAAAGATCCGCTTCTTTTCCGTCAGGCTAAAGAGCTGGGTTATTCAGACCGTCAGTTAGCGTTTTTATTAAACTGCGACGAAACAGATGTCTGGAAAGCCCGTAAAAAAGTTGACATTCAACCGATTTTTTCAACAGTTGATACCTGTGCCGGGGAATTTGAAGCTAAAACTCCTTATTACTACTCTACTTACGGTGAGCAAACCGAACCTGTCCGTGCCCGCGGCGACAAAAAATCAATTATGGTTCTTGGCGGCGGTCCCAACCGTATTGGACAGGGTATTGAGTTCGATTACTGTTGTGTCCACGCGGCTTTCGCCTTGCGCGAATCAGGACATGAATGCATTATGGTCAACAGTAACCCGGAAACAGTTTCGACTGACTATGACAGCAGTGATAAACTTTATTTTGAGCCGCTGACTCTCGAAGACGTCATGAATGTTTACGAGCGTGAAAAATGTGACGGCATCATTGTTCAATTCGGTGGTCAAACTCCATTGAATCTGGCGAAACAGCTTCAAGCCGCCGGTGCTAAAATAACAGGCACCAGCCCGGAAGATATTGACGCCGCCGAAGACCGCGACTTCTTCCAGGAACTTGCTCAAAAATTAAATATTAAACAACCGCCAAACGGCATCGCCACGAATGTTGAAGAAGCACTGGTCATCGCTGAAAAAATCGGTTATCCTCTGCTGGTTCGCCCTTCATTTGTCCTGGGCGGACGCGGTATGGTTATTGTTTATAAAGAAAAATATCTGCGTAAATACGTCGGGGAAGCTGAAGCTATCTCTCCCGGAAAACCGATTTTGCTTGACCGTTTCCTGATCGACGCGATCGAGCTGGACGTGGACTGTATTTCTGATGGAACTGACGTGGTAGTCGGAGCGATTATCGAACACGTTGAGCTCGCGGGAATCCATTCCGGCGATTCCGCGGGAATTATTCCGGCGGCGAACTTATCGGACAAAGCAATTGCCAATATCCGCAAACATGCCCATGATCTGGCTCTGGAGTTAAATGTAATTGGTCTCATGAATATTCAGTTCGCGGTTAAAGGCGATGAAATCTTTATCATAGAAGTTAATCCCCGTGCTTCACGGACAGCACCATTTGTCAGTAAAGCCATCGGCAGACCACTAGCCCGCATGGCGACACGCTGCATGATGGGCGAAACCTTGAAAGAACTTAACTTCACCAAAGAAATAAATATCCCTTATACTGTGGTCAAAGAAGCGGTATTCCCGTTTGTTAAATTCCCCGGGGTGGACATCATGTTGACTCCCGAGATGAAATCAACCGGTGAAGTAATGAGTTTGGATTACGACCGTAATCTGGCTTATTTGAAATCGCAGCTGGCTGCCGGAAGTTCCCTGCCGCTCAGCGGAAACGTATGTATTTCATTGAGAGATGAGGATAAAGAGCCTGCTATAGAATTGGTTAAAGAATTGGTCAACATGGGATTCACCATCTTCGCGACGCTCGGAACTTCAACTATGCTTTACGATAGCGGAATACAAACCAATGCGGTGTACAAAATTTCTAACGGCCATCCCAATATGGTTGATTTGATTAACGAACACCGGGTACAATGGATTATCAACACCACCGAAGGCGGAGCCAAAGCTATGGTCGATGAAATCAAAATGCGTTCAAAAGCCGTCATCAACGGTATTCCGGTAACAACCACACTCGCCGGCTTAAGCGCCGCGGCGGCGGGAATAAAAGACCAGCAGAAATTCGGTCAACTGGAAGTCTGCACGCTTCAAGAGTATCACAAAAATATAAATGCGCACCAAAAATAGGCGAACGTCGCCTTCGTTATGTTGTAATATTACCATCAGCCAGGGTCGCTATGGAATCAGCCAGGAACGCTACTTTTTCATCATGGGTTATCATTATGATTGTACGGTTGGATTTTTCCTCATGCAACTGCTGGAAAAGTTCCAGAATTCCCGCCCCGGTTTTGGAATCGAGGTTTCCGGTCGGTTCGTCGGCTAAAATCAATGACGGATTGTTTATTAAAGCCCGTGCGATCGCCGCACGCTGTTGTTCGCCCCCGGAAAGCTCATCTGGACGGTGCTTGAGACGGTCCGCCAAGCCGACTTTAGATAATAATTCTTCCGCGCGCAATTTGTATTCCTGACTTAAAATAGAATTTATCATGCCCGGCAAATAAACATTTTCGAGCAAAGTTAATTCCGGCAGCATCTGGTAGGATTGAAAAATGAAACCGATGGAATTATTACGAAATCTAGTGGCATGACGCTTTGAAAGAGTTTGATAATCAACGCCCTCACAAAGAATCGTCCCGGCATCCGGTCTTTCCAAAGTCCCTAACAAATTCAATAAAGTTGTCTTGCCGCTGCCGGACGCTCCGAGAAGCGCGGTCCATGAACCGCGCTTTACATGCCAGTTGACGTCCTGCAGGACTTTGACCTCTTTTTTCCCAATGAAATAGGACTTTGAGACCTTTTGCGCATCGAGATATATTTTAGTTTTTTCAGTCATTTTTTCCCTTTTTTTATATAAACGAGGCCGACGTTCGGCTATAAACGAGGCCGACGTTCGGCTCTCACTCGTTACGTAGGGCTTTTGCCGGATCCAATGTTGCGGCGCGCCAGGCGGGAATTATTCCGCCGACAGTACACAAAACAATTGTAACAACTACCACAATCACTACATCACCGGCGATTATTTTAGCCGGTAAACCATCAAAATAATAGAATTCTGGAGGAAATAATTCCAGTTTAAAAACCGTAGAGGCGAAATGTAAAATGCTGTTGCGCCAGTAAATCACCATTATCCCGGTCAATGTCCCCAGTACGCTGCCCACCACACCGACAAACACACCCTGCAGGATAAATATCCGCATCACCGTGGCGGAAGTCGCGCCGAGGGCTTTCAGCAAGCCGATTTCACGGGTTTTCTGGAAGACCATCGTAATCAGGGTGTTAGTAATACTGAACGCCGCGACCAGGACGATAAATACCAGCAGAAAGAACATCATATTCTTTTCCACCATCAAGACGTTAAGTAAATCTTCATTCAACTGTTTCCAGGTGCGCACCCGTTTGCCCGGCAATTCTTCTCTTAATTGTTTCGCGAGTTCATCGACATTATCCGGGTCGTCGATCCAGCCGTAAACGGTAGTCGCCATTCCCCAGTCGAAAAGAAATAAATCATCAGCGTCATCCAGACCGATAAACATTACCGACATATCAAAATCTCTTTTACCGAGCGAATAAATCCCCGCAACGGTAAATTCCGAAGGCAGATAAACTTCATCCGTCTTTTTCATAGTCACTTGATTGTTCTTTTTGAAATCAACTAATCCAAGCAGTTTTTCAGGAGAATGCAGCATTACCTTATGCCCTACCTTGAGCCCGAGCTGACGGGAAATATATTGACTTATAACAATTTCATTCTTTTTGAGTTCGAATGTCCCGTCAATAAGCATTTTTTTGATATTCATCTGCTTATCAATTTGTTCAGGATATACACCCATTACGTGTTTCGGAAGAAGTTGTTTTCTAAACTGCAGCAGAGCGGGGGCACTGACAATCGCGGCCGGGCGGGCATTGTGCGCTTTCAAAGCGTCCACAGCTTTATCCGGTTGAATGCACTTATAATAAGGGTTATCAATCTGTACATGAGCTCCTACCGCAAGAAGTTTTTCGCGCATCAATTCAGTAAATCCAGTCATAACCGACAGAACCACAATCAACACCGCGACACCCAGCAGCACCCCGATCACCGAAATACAGGTAATAATAGACACCGCGCTCCGTTTAGGACGCAAGTAGCGTTTCGCCAGAAAAAATTCTGTTTTAAAATTCATATAATGTTTACTGTTCATCCTTCCGGTTCAAGGTTTCTTTTCTTCCAAACTGACGGATTTCTATGGACATGAAAAATTGCCAAAATTCGAATCTCATTAGATTTCTGGATATACTATGCATAACTGCATCAAGACAAAGAATAAACTCTTCTCCAAGCCCGGCACATTGCTTTTCATGCCACCTGTAAGCTTCGAGAACATCATTCTCGGATTCAGGAGTAAAAATTAGTGGAAGCATTTTATTTTTTCCTAATGCGTTGTTTTACTACTTCCCAGGGAGAACCGGCATCAGGATTAGCATGATACGCTTTTAAACGTTTATCCAATTCATTTTTTTGTGCTTCTGTTACGGGAAAAGCTTCAGGAACTCCCGCGATAGAATCCCATATGTCCTCAACTATAAGAATACGTTCTGATATATCATATTTAAGTGTTTCCGCCACGATTGAAGTATTCATATCTTTAGGCTCCTATTTCTTATTTATAAAATAATATAACCTTTGCTTGCAGACTTAGCAATAAAACTACTGAAATACTTTTATTTTATTCCCGGCAGCGTTTCACCAGAAAAAATTCAGTTTTAAAATTCATATAATGTTTTCCTGTTTAATTTTTTACAGGATTTTGCTTCTTTTGTTTCTTTTCTATCTTTCTAAGAACCAAATGAATTGTTGATAAATAATGGTAAAACATCCAACTTAACCAAAGGGCTTTATCATAATTTGTTTTTTGTTTATCATTATGATGGCGAATACCAAATTGATTTGCTAAATTAAACAAATCTTTTTCATCCTGTTTAGTTAAAATGCCATTCAATTCAGGCTTCAAATATTCAAAAATATCTGCTAAGTCTCTTACAGCTTGTCTGCGATCATCTAATGTTGCTCCGTGACGTCTAAAGTGACGAACAGCCGAATCTACCCTCTCTGTTATATCCTTATTAGTAGAAACTATATCAGCTTCAAATATTTTTTCAAAACCAATATCAGGTTTGGAAAGTATTTCCCCATTTTTACTTAACTCATATTCTCCTGTATACATCTCAAAAATTCCATTAATTTTTTCTTTGAATTCTTTTTGCCCCTCTACCTTATTAAATGTTTCCCAATGCATACCACAATCATTCCAATTATGATAATTGCCATCAATAGGCTTTGAAACATACATATACAAAAATTCTATAATGTCAAATAGATCATCTTCATTATAATGCTTTATAAATTCAGAAATTGGCCATAAATCTTTCTTCCGTATTTTCATAAATATCTCTAACTCAACATCAATAATTTTTCCATGGATATAATCAGCATCTACGCACCAAAAACCAAAATTTTCGTCAAAATATCCCGTAGTCTCTAGATTCTCGTAAACTCGTTTAAACAAAATTTTTAAATCATCTAAAAGGAAGCCATCCTTATTAGGATTTAAACCAGTCCTCATTGAATAGAATGTGTGATTTGCCATGCTTCACTCAGTTGTTTAACGGCTAATTTATTATAATTATATTCCTGAAATCTTTTCAGTTTTCAATTTCTGTTCGATATTTTTTAAATTATCAATTTTTTCTTTGCATATTATTTCGGTCAACTCAAGCATTTTCTTTGCTTCCTTGCTCCAATAATCTAATTGCTCTTTGCTGACTGAAAATTCCTCTTCACTCAGGTAACGCGCTCCGATGTAGGCAAAATCCAATTGATTAAACAATTCTTTTTGCTCTTCGGTTTCATAGGGCAGAGCTTCTTTAATTCGCTCATCAAACTCTAACGCGCGTTCCCTTAAAATCATAAGCTTGTGCTCGTAAGGATTATAGTGAATAAAAACCATTTCAATGGCTTTGTAGCACATCTCTATTACTTGTTGTAACATAAAAGAAGCTTCTCGATAATAGTTTTTCTGAAAATTAAATTCGCTATTTTCAAAAAATCTGTTTGCACTTTTAAACCATTCTCTAAAATTCTTTTCCGCAATTTCCCGTCTGCGGGTCGGGGACATATCTTTAGAATTGGACAATTCGCATTTGCCGGAATCATACAGGACTTTGCCTTCGTGCTTTATATCGGTAAAAAAGAACTGGTTTTCTTCGAGGTTTTTGTTTACAAAATCGATTTCTTCAGCAATCACCTGTACAGGGGGTTCAATATCATCGAATAAATCCCGCAGTTTTGAGCGTAATCCGTTCCGGGTATTAATATTGGAGCTTATCGCCAAAATATCGTAATCACTCCTGGCCCCGGTGATTTTTCCACGCTGTTCCCGGTAATTTCCCCGGGCATAGGAACCGTAAAGAATAACTATTTCCGCTCTTTTGGCATCAACTATCCGTTGAGTTATTATTTCTAATTCCTTAACCTTGCTGTCAGGCAGATAAGATAATATTCCGGTTAAATCCATCATTTGATTTTTCTTTTTCCCAAACTTAGTGTTTTACACTTCAACAATAACTTACGATAAGTGCTGGAGCTTAATTTACAAGCTCGAACGCTCGCATCTTTGCTAAAATTAGCTCCGCTTATTTTAGTAAAGCCTCTCTTTTCGAGAGCGGATTTGGTCTAATGCGCGGCAAGCCGCTTAAGTTTCGACCGTTGGATACGGTCGCCAAGCGTTCCGCCGCTTGACCGCGTCCGGCGACGCCCCGGTGCGATTGTATTTTTTTATTTTTGCGTAAACCTTTTTGCCAGCCTTACTGACTCCATAGCATCTACGGCATAGGCGTCGGCACCAATTTGTTCGGCATAATTCTGGTCTACTACTGCTCCGCCGATCATTATTTTCAGAGAAAAAAGACCTTCTTCACGAGCTAATTTTACGACTTCTTCCATTTTTATCATGGTCGTGGTCATTAGAGCTGATAAGCCCACTATTTTCGCCTTATGTTCTTTGGCGGCATTGATGATTTTTTCCGCTGAAATATCTTTACCTAAATCCACGACGTCAAAGCCGTAATTGCGCAGCATCAAGGCGACAATATTTTTGCCTATATCATGAATATCACCTTCAACTGTCGCTAAAACGATTACCGCTTTTTCTGCTTGTTCGCCTTTGGAATCGTCAGAGAGATGCGGTTCCAGCACCTCGAAACCTTTGCGCATGGCATCTGCACTCATAATCAGCTGCGGCAAAAAGTATTTTTTGCTGTCATATAAATCACCAACCTTGTTAATTGCTGGAATCAGACTTTCATCAACCAGAGTTTGCGCTCGCACGCCAGCCGTAATTGCCGCGGCGATAGCATCAGAAATCGTATCATCATGTCCTTCAAGCACGCAGTTAAAAACTCGTTGCGCTGGATCAAGGTTTTCTTTTTTTACCGTTTGAGATTTTTGCTCGATACCGCTGAATTTTTCAACGTAACGGTGCATTTTGCGGTCGCGTTCGGCGAGCACATCACCCCCCGCAATCAGGGACATTAAAATTTCTGATGAGGGATTCGCTATAGCCATATTTAAACCGCGCCCCAGAGCCATGCCCAGGAAAGCGGCGTTAATCCATTTGCGTTCAGGCATGCCGAAACTGACATTTGACAAACCACAGACGGTGTTGACTTTGAACTCACGGCTCGCCCATTCGATCAGGTCAAGCGAAACTTTTGCCGCTGACTGATTTGACGAAACCGTCATAATCAAAGCGTCCAGAACAATGTCTTCACGCTCATAACCGTATTTCTGAGCTTCCGCGAAAATTTCTTTCGTCAACTCAATGCGCCCCTCGACTGTTTCAGGAATACCTTCGTCATTCAAAGGCAGCAGAATAAACATCGCGCCGTATTTAGCCGCGATGGGTAAAGTTTTTTCAAGTCTGCTTTTTTCAGCCGAAATAGAATTGACCAGCGCACGTCCGGGATAAAGCCTGAGAGCCGCTTCGATGACGTTACTATCTGTCGAATCTATGCACAAAGGCAAAGTTGTTCCCTGCGCCAACAGGCTGACAGCTTCAAGCATCATGGCTTTTTCGTCAATACCCGGAAGCCCCATATTCACATCCAGAACAGCCGCGCCGCCAGCGACTTGTTCACTGGCATATTGTCTGACCATCCCGAACTTACCTTCACGCAATTCCGCCTGCAGTTTTTTCTTGCCGCTAGGGTTTATGCGCTCGCCAATAACCCTGAACGGCTGGTTCCGCCCCATTAAACAAGCTACATGAGGAGCGGAAACCGCGCCAAGCGCTGTTACTTGCGGCATGATTGGTTTTAAGCCTTTTGCGGCATCCGCCTGGGCTTTGATGTGTTCAGGAGTAGTTCCGCAACAACCGCCGATGATATTCGCTCCGGCTTCAAGCAGTTCGTCAACATGCCCGGCAAATTCGTCCGCTTTCATGTCAAAAACAGTTTCGCCGTCGACAAGTTTAGGCATTCCGGCATTGGGTTTGGTCAACAAAGGTATTTTCGCGTAGGGCTTGATCGTTTTTATCAATTCAATCATGTCTTTCGGTCCGGTCGAACAATTACAACCGAATGCGTCAATCCCCAGAGCCTGCAGAGTAATCAGAGCCGACAAAGGATCATTTCCAGTCAAAGTTCGCGTGCTTTCGTCAAAAGTCATGGTAACGATAATCGGCAGATCACAGCTTTCTTTGACCGCCAGTACCGCCGCGCGGGTTTCCTGAATATCCATCATGGTCTCAATAGCAAAACCATCCACCCCACCGTCAATTAAAGCGTTTACCTGTTCTTTATAAATGTTTACCGCGTCTTCAAAAGCTAAATCGCCAAATGGCTCAACGAATTTTCCAGTCGGCGCGAGATCGCCAAATGCCAGAGCCCGGCCGCCAATATTTTCTCTAACAGCTTTAGCCAAAGAACTGTTCATTTCGTGCAAACGGTCAGCCAAACCGAATTCTTCGAGCTTTATACGGTTTCCACCGAAACTGGGTATGTAAACTATATCAGAACCAGCATTTATATAAGCATTATGTATTTCGTGTACAGCGTCAAGGTTTTCCAAAGCCCAAAGTTCAGGAGAAACACCCTGCGGCATACCGCGCTTGATAAATTCCGTCCCGGTCGCGCCATCAGCAATTACAACTTTTTTGTTTATCAGATCGTTAAATTTTTTCTTGCTCATATACTCTCTCAATTAATATTTTGTATTCCGGCTATTGCCGTAACTGTTTTCTCCGGCGTCATCAAAAAGTCTTCTGTCAATTTGACTCCAAGTTTTTCAATATCAAGTAATTTAAACAAAAGAGCCTGGTTTTTCAACTCCAAATCACCATATCCCGGAGAAAAACGCCGTTTTGTCAAAATTTCGTTACCGCGCTTGAACTGCTGATTCAAATATTGCTGTACCCATTCCGCGGCGGCATCAACCATTTCGCTGCCCGTGGCATCGTAAGCCAAAGCCCCTACGCCGTCGCCCTGCCCTGCTAATTTCGCCGCACTTTCAACAATATCCGCTCCGGCAGTTACCGCGAAAATCACCAGAGACTTGCTTTCTTTCAAAAGCTCCGCCAGCTTACAGCTTTCAAAAACATTTCCATCACCAAACTCAACTTGCTCAGCAGTCCACTTACTTATTTCAAAACGTCCCCAGACACCGCGCAACTGACACAAAGAAACCCCTTGAGCAATAGCGGCTTCAACTTTTTCCCGCTGAGCATCCGACATTTTAGTCAAATAACGGTTATGACCAAGCCGACTGTAAATTTTCCGTTCCGGCACGGGCAAAGGTATGTTATTTATAAAATTTATTTTAGAACCCATAGTTAATCCTTAAAAAAATACATCCGCTCCAGGGCGTCGCCGGACGAGTGTCGGGACGGAAACCGACTAGCCCTGCGGCAATGAGCAGTCGCCATCGGCGAAATGCTTCACGGGTCAACATTTCCCGCGAGAGCGCACCCACGACTCAGCCAGCCTACGACATCATCGCAGAGCGATGCGGAGAAGTTTGACTGGCTAAATACCTCCTGTAAAAGAAAACAAGACAATACTCACGATTGTAAGAATCTTTTGCAATTTACTTAATTTTTCCATTTTTTGGACACCATATATAATATTGTTTGATATTTATAAATATAGTATGCTCTTGTTTAATGTCAAGGTTAAGGTTAAGTTGTGCGCTCCGCGGGTGCTTATGTTATCCGCATCGCTTTGCGATGGCGTCGCAGGCTGGCTGAGCCATGGGTGCGCTCTCGCGGGAAATGTTGACCCGTGAAGCATTTCGCCGATGGCGACTGCTCATTGCCGCAGAGCTAGCCGGGAGTCATCCCGGCAGATGACCGGCGACGCCCCGGAGCGATTGTATTTTTTTTCTTTCAAGCCAAACTTTTGGCATAATCCGAAAGGGAATTGTCGCGCGCGCCCATAATCAGGATAATATCATCACTTTGAGCAGTTGACTGCAAGTATTTTGTCAACTCTGGACGTGATTTGTAACAGGAATATTTTTTGCTTCCAGCTTGTTTGCAGGATGCAATAACTTCTTGAGAAGTTGGCTTAAATGATGAAGTCCCACCCGCATAAAAAGGCGGCAGCAAAATAAATTCATCGCCATCACGCAAAACTTTTTCCAGCTCGTTCAGCAAAGCTTCACGCATAAAACCCAAAGGTCCGAAACCATGCGGTTGAAATACCGCAATCACTTTTCCTGACGCAATTTCCCGCGCCGCGCGAATACATGAAGCTATTTTTTCCGGATTGTGCGCGTAATCGTCGTAAACCGCCGCACCAGTATCTGTCCGTCCCGCATAATCAAAACGCCGCCACACTCCGTTGAAATTTTCCACGGCGTTTTTCGCTGATTCATTGTCATAATCGAGCACAGAAAGCATTGCCAGCACCGCCGCCGCGTTTAAGGCATTGTGCCTGCCGAATACCGGCAAAGTTATTTGCATATCATTGATTTGAGCCCGTGCTAAACCGTCAACTATTTTGTATTCGCGCATGTCGGAGTCAAAAACCAACACAAACAGATTTTCAGGTATACGGTCTTTTATTAGATGAAAAACCTCCTGCTCAAGAATTACGCCTTTTCCGGCGTTGGCGGCAAAAGTAGCGAAAACCTCGACCAGCTCTTCCTTAGGATAATGATCCGTTCCCACATTCAAAATAAGCACATAGTCAGCCTGATAAACCAGTAAACTTTTATCGCTTTCATCAGCTTCAAAAACAAAGTATTTACCCTCGCCATGCCGGTAATTTCCAGCGCAATCGGGAGCTCTGAAAGAATTAATCAAACCGCCGTTCAAACATGCCGGATCAGCATCAAGATTATATAAAGCTTCCGTCAGCCAGGCGGTAACAGTAGTTTTGCCGCAACTGCCGGTAACCGCGATGGAAATTTGTTCGTCATTCAAATTGATTGCCGCCGCCAATGCCGCCGCGCGATGAACCCGGGGAATTCCGGGAGCCGCAATAAAATCAGGATTATCCTTTTCGATTGCCGTCGAATAAACCAGACAATCCGGCGTCAAGTTTTTAATAAAAGAACCGTTCTGCGGAAAAATTTTAACATTTTGAGCTTTTAGAGGAGCAATAATCGCCTGATTTTCACTTTGTTCCGCGCCGCGGTCGCTGCCGGAAACTTCGCAGCCCCGCGCGGCGAAAAGTTGAGCCAAAGCACTCATCCCGATACCGCCGACACCAACAAAATGAATTTTATCACCCCGTT
>DAOWBJ010000251.1 GCA_030634125.1 Victivallales bacterium | reverse complement strand
TAATTGAACTTTCTCAAAAAATGAAAATTCCCTTAGTTGCTACTAATGATGTACATTACCTAAAAAAAGAACACGCAAAAACTCATGACTTGCTATGCCGTATCGGTTCAAAGAATTTCAATCTTGCGTCAGATGATTTTTATTTCAAGAGCCCCGAAGAGATGAAAATATTGTTCAAAGAAATTCCTGAAGCGATTAGCAATACACGCGCAATCGCTGAACGTTGCCATGTTGATTTCAAGCCCTGCGAATCCGAACAGCCCCAGTTTCACATATAGGATAATGTGTCTGAGGATAAAAAACGTCTTCGCCAAATCTGCATAAAAGGCTTAAAGAAACGTTATAGGCTTGACTATAAAGCTGGTTTAAACACCATAAATGATGAAGAGAAAAATATTGTAAACAGGATGGAGTATGAACTTGATATTATTGAAAAAGGTAAATTTTGCTGTCATTTTCTGGCAATATCTGATATTCTTAGTTTTGCCCGTCAAAAAGCGATTCCGGTCGGTACTGGTCGTGGTGCAAGCGTCGGCAGCTTGATTGCGTATCTATGTGATATTAACGATATTGATCCCCTAAAATATGATCTTTTATTTGAGTGTTTCATAAATCCTATTTCTCTCAATACTCCGCATTTTGAGATTGATATTTGCCAGCGACGTTATGATGAAGTGATGGAATATATTGTCACAAAATATGGGAATGATTGTGTTTCGCAAGTTGCATCGTATGGTCGCTTTACTCCTAAACGCTTAGTAAGAGACATTGCGCAAGTTTTTAAACGGAATATGAGCGAAACTGATTTTATCATTGATCTAATCCCATGCGAAGAAGGAATGACCCTAAAAAAATCACCTTCGCTGAGACACATGGCTGAAAAACATTCCTGGATTAATGAAATGTTTAAGCATGTAGAAATCCTTGAAGGTCTAAACAGGTCTATGGGTGTGCATTGTGGTCGTATTGTCATAAACGCTAATCCTCTTGCGGGATTAGTTCCTCTCGTTAAAGCAGAAAATGGCGAAATAATGACGGAATACCCTTTTGGCATCTGCAAGAAACTGGGATTGTTTAGTTTTGACATGCTTGTTTTTCGGGAAATTACTTTTATTCAAGATGTCATTGATAATATTAAGAAAACCATTGGAGAATCCATTGACTGGAGCACAGTCACACTTAAAGATGAGGCAACATTTGATCTTCTTTCTAAAAAGGATACTGATGGTATCTTTTTATTGCAAGGCAGGGGAATGCAAATTTTCTGTAATTCATTTCATGCAAAAACAATCAATGATCTAATCTTAATGTTATCGATCTCATCCACGCATCATTTCCCACAATCAATTAGTCATGAGTACCCTGAGCTTCAGGATATTATTAGCGAAACTCGCGGAATTTTAATTTATACCGAACAAGTAATGCAGATACTTCATCAAATAGCCGCTTTTACACTTGCGGAAGTAGCACGCTTAAGAGCTTGTGTCCTTTGTGGAGATTCCACAACAATAGAACAACAGAAAACTAACTTTATCAGCAGTTGCTACAGAAAGACCTTGATTCGCGCCTACGGCTCAGGCAAAAGCGGCTGCGGTCTATAAAGCATGTAAAGCAAATAAAGCCGACCTGCTTTTAGCGGCAAAATACGAAATCAATACCACGAATTACTTTGTGTTTAAGAAAATCAACTGCAAAGTAGCAGGTTATCCCGCCGTTGTCAAAGGGGTAAAACCAACTAAATAATAGCTGTTTTCTCCTGAAAATAGTCCCTCGGTCGCTAGTGCTTATGAGGCATTAGCGACCACTTTTTTTGATTAGCCCTTATTCTACTGTAACGCTTTTAGCTAAATTACGTGGTTGATCAATTTCACAGCCGCGCTCTTTCGCGATATAGTAAGCAAATAATTGTAACGCTACTACAGTCGGGATTGGCACGATAAAACGGGAACAGCGAGGAATCCATAAAATATCATCGGTACATTCACTTATTTCCGTATCTCCTTCGGTCGCCGTTGCGATAACCGGGGATTTCCGGGCTCTGCATTCCTGAATATTAGCTATGATTTTATCTTTGCCGGGAATGTCGTTGGCGAGGGCAAGTACCGGTACATTTTCCTCAAGCAGAGCAATGGGACCATGTTTGAGTTCGGCGGCGTGATAGCCTTCGGCGTGGATATAACTGATTTCTTTAAGTTTGAGGGCTCCTTCCAGGGCGGTTGGATACATGCAGCCGCGGCCGATGAAGAAAAAGTCTTCCGCCTTCGCGTATTTTTTGGCGATTTTTTCGATTTCTCCGGTTCGTGCCAGAACCTGTTTAATTAGTTCCGGGACGCGTTTTATTTCATCAATCAGAATTTTTGCGTCATAACGTTCCAGACGGCGGTTGCGTCCAAAGAGTAATGCTGTCAATAACAAAGCGGTAACCTGACAGGTAAATGCTTTGGTGGAGGCGACGCCGATTTCAGGACCGGCATGCAGATAAATACCGCGTCCTGTTTCGCGGGCGATGGTCGAGCCGACAACATTGTTGATTGCCGCGACGATTCCGCCTTTATTTTTGGCTTCGCGTACAGCGGCGAGCGTGTCGGCGGTTTCGCCGGACTGGCTGATTGCCAGAACCATGGTGTTATCTTCGATAATCGGATTGCGGTAGCGGAATTCAGCGGCCTGTTCGACTTCAGTCGGGATTCCGGCAATATCCTCAAAGTAATATTCGCCTACCATTCCAGCGTTCATACTGGTACCGCAGGCGGCTATAACAATGCGCTTGACCGAGGCGAGTTCGTCGGGAGTCATATTCAAACCGGACATGATCGAAGTAACGACTTTATCATCAAAGCGTCCGCGGATTGTGTTCGCGACGGCTTCGGGTTGTTCGAAAATTTCTTTCAGCATAAAATGCTCGTAGCCGTTTTTTTCCGCCGCGGTCAAATCCCAGTCAATTTTTGCTATTTCACGGGAAACCGGTACGTTTTCGATATTCCGTATATCAATTTTGTCTGGCGTAATCAAGGCCAAATCATCATCGTTGAGAAAGATCACCCGTTTAGTATAAGCGGCGATTGCCGCGACGTCGCTGGCGATTAAGGTTTCATTATTTCCAACGCCGATAACCAGCGGGCTTCCGCGGCGGGCAACAGCAATCTCGTCAGGATTATCCACGCAAATCACCGCGAAACCGAAAGTGCCTTTAAGTTTTTTGCTCGCCGCGGCAGCGGCGTGGAGCAAGTCGCCTTCGTAACATTGATGAATAAGATGAGCTAAAACTTCGCTGTCGGTTTCCGATTTGAAAACGCAGCCCTGTTCCTGTAAATGTTTACGCAAATCCATATAATTGTCGATAATGCCGTTATGGACTATCGCGAATTTGCCGCTGTTGTCAGTATGCGGATGAGCATTGACTTCGGTCGGCTCGCCATGTGTCGCCCAGCGGGTGTGAGCTATGCCGGTCGTAGCCGTGCAGTTTTCGAAATCAGGCCAGATTGCGGCGGCGCTGTTTTCCAGGTTTTTTACCTTGCCGACGCTTTTGAC